>JALYVR010000031.1 GCA_030853145.1 Chloroflexota bacterium
GCGCACAACAGCATAACCCACGTTCTTCGTCTTCCTGCTAAAGAGAAGGGAGCCGCCAATGAAGCCAGGGAAAAAAGGCCTCATCGCCTATCTACTCATCACCTTCGGGGTTGCCTGGAGCCTGTGGATTCCTGTGCTCCTGGTTGGATGGCTGACGACGGATCAATTCGGTGGCCAGTTAGGTCAGCGCCTCGCTGTGATCGGCACATTCGCGCCGGCCCTCGCCGCTTTCGTCGCGCGCAAGTGGGTCTCGCGCGAAGGCTTCGCGGATGCCGGGCTGCGCCTGTTCTTGTTGAAGAAGTGGCCGTATTATCTCTTTGCCCTGCTGCTGCCTATCGTCGCCATCGTTATCATCATCGCGCTCTCCTCATCGCTCAATATCAGCCAGCCCGACTTTTCCCTCTATCGCTATCTCAAGACAATGCCCAGGGGTACCAATCCGTTTTCATTGAGCGACGTTCTCACGTGGTTGCCTGTGAGCGCGCTCATTGCTATACCCTTCGTCTGGGGCAGCGAATCTGGCTGGCGCGGCTACTTCCAACTGCGCATCTTCAAGGGGCGCCCGCTGCACGCCGCGCTCATCACCGGACTGACGACAGTGGCCTGGCAGTTCGGGCCAACATTGATTGTGCTGGGTATCGCCGCTTCCGGCCTGTTCCCCGGCTTCACCCACGCCTCGCCCGCTCAATATCCGTTCACAGTGCTCATTGCCCTGGGAAATGCCCTGCTGCTAGCCATCATCCTCGGCTGGCTGCGTCTCAAAACGGGGAGTATCTGGCCCGTCTGCCTGGCAAGCGCCGCGAGCCAGGTGCTGGGCGCGAACATCACCAGGTTCCTGTTCTATGGTGGCCCCAACTGGCTCTTCGTCAGCTACATTGGTCTTCTGTGTTGGATACCCCTGGGCCTCGTCTGCCTGTGGATCATCGCTAGCGGCCAACTGCGGCGCTTCTCGCTTCGGCTTGTGCAGGTGCTATGAGTTGCTCTTCTAACTATCGATGCATGAGAGGAGGCGTATGGCTACACAGCAGACAAGAATACACTTTCATCTGCCCCAGGAGGACCAACAACGGCTAGAGGATCTGCCCTGGCAACGGGCGCTGGAGCACTGGCCCGCCGAGGGAGTTCCCTTGCTCACCATTCGCCGGGGGGAGTCGCGTCACCCGGTTGTTTTCGTCGAACGTGAGGGGGTGCGGTACGCCATCAAGGAGACCACCCCTCATATGGCGCAGCGCGAATTCCAGAAGTTACAGGAGATCGAACGCCGCGGTATCCCCGCCATCAGCCCGACCGGGACGATTACCGTGGCCAGGCCGCCCATCTCGCTTGGTCCCGCTCTCACTGGTGGACCGCAACAATACCTGAGTGGAGATACAGGGTATCTGATTACACGCCTGGCCCTGCGCGTGGTGCCACACGTTTTTCTGTACCGTTTGAATCTGACCAGGCACACCAAGCAGCGGCTCTTATCAGCAGTAGCGGTCTTGATGATCGAGCTGCATGAACATGGTATCTACTGGGGTGATCCCTCGCTCGCCAATATTCTGCTGCGGATCGATGGCAGGCGTATTCTGGCGATCATGGCCGATGCAGAAACGACGGAGCTTTTCCAGGGACCGGTCGGTGACGGGTTACGCGAACAAGACCTGGCGGCCTTGAGCGAGTCGCTGACCTGGCAAGCGGAAGATATACGCCAGGCTCGCCAGTTGCCTGAAGAAGAGCAGCCGCTGGATGAGACGGATTTCCAGTACTTCGCTCGTCGCTATCGCTGGTTGCGGCGCGCACATGCCAGATTCGCGGCTCCTGGCATCCATTTCACTACCCCTTCTCAGGTGCAGCACTTTTTGCGCACCGTCAATCGCTGGGGCTTCTCTCTTGGCAGTATGACCGGGCGCGCTCTGCAAGAAGTGACGACGATTCGCTCCGGGTGGTATCAACGTCGCATCTATGAGTTGCTGCGTATCGCTATTCCACGGGTCTACGCGCGTCGCTTCTATAATATGATCCTTGGTCATCAGGCCATCATGAGCCAGCAAGAGGGGCGCGAGATCGCCATCGAAGAAGCCGCGCGCCACTGGTATTCAGCCTATCACGTCCCGGCGATCCTGCTGCTTCGTCAGGTGTTGACCCGTGGACAGGACCCGCTGCGAGCCTATTTCGCGGTGATGCTTCATAAATGGAACATGAGTGAAAAAGCCGGCCAGGAGATCCCGCTAGATGAAGCGATTGTCGATTGGTCGATGCAACGGGCCAACACCGGACAACTTGGCGCGGTCGATCCGTCTCTGCTTGTGCAGGACAAGAGTGAGTTTGAGCCAGCGCTTCACGCCCTGGAACCTCCTCTGGTCGAGCAGGAGAAGCTAGACCCGTTACTCTCAACAGGCGAGCGGCCGCTCATTCATCTCCAGCCAGCGATGTTCAAGACCCACATCCCTGAGGAGAAAGAGTAGTAGATCGGCACGCCGTCCTTCCCGCCTGGGTGTACACAGCGTATGAAGATGCACGAGCCTACGCAGTCTCGCGGCGCACGACAGGGGCAACTTTGGTACCAAACAACTCGATAGCGTGGAGCACCTTGTGATGCGGGATCGCGCCGACGGTCATCTGGAGCAGGAAACGTTGATGCCCGAAGAGCTTCTGTTGCACAAGGATCTTTTCAATAACTTCCTCGGCATTCCCCACGGCAAGCGCTCCTTGCAGCGAACGCGAGGCGTCGAAGTCTTGCCGGCTCATGCCGGGCCAGCCACGTTCTCGCCCTATCTGGTTCATCATGGACGCATAGGAGGCGAAGACATCATCCCCCGCCTGCTGTGACGTATCGGCGACGTAGCCATGCGAGTTGATGCTTACAGGCAGCGTGGTCGGATCATGGCCGGCCCGCCGCGCGGCTTCGCGGTACAGCCTCACCAATGGCGCGAACTGTGCGGGCTTGCCTCCAATGATGGCGAGCGCCATCGGCAGGCCGAGGGTCCCCGCCCGCACTACCGACGCGGGAGTACCGCCGACGGCGATCCAGATGGGCAGGGGATTTTGGAGAGGACGAGGATACACCCCGCGTTCGTCGAGCGACGGGCGGAACTGGCCCGACCAGGTAACGCGCTCAGTTGTGCGGAGCTGGAGCAGTAGATCGAGCTTCTCGGAGAAGAGCGCATCGTAGTCATCGAGGTCATAGCCAAAGAGGGGGAACGATTCGATGAACGAGCCGCGACCAGCCATGATCTCCGCGCGCCCTCCTGAGAGCAGGTCCAGCGTGGCAAAGTCCTGGAACACGCGGACCGGATCGTCTGAACTCAGGACGGTGACCGCGCTCGTCAAGCGGATCGTTTTGGTACGCTGCGCGGCAGCCGCGAGCACTACGGCAGGCGCCGAAACGGCGAATTCGGGGCGATGGTGCTCGCCAATGCCAAAAACGTCGAGGCCGACCTGGTCCGCCAGCTCTACTTCTTCCAGCAGATCGCGGAGACGCTGCGCGGGGCTGACCGTTTGACCCGTCTGCGGGTCAGGCATAACTTCTGCGAATGTATAGAGACCAAGTTCCATATTGCCTCCTTTCCATAGTATACCGCATGTCCAACCACATATAAACCCCATCTGATGTTAGGCAGGGCTATTTAAACCGTGAGGGCAATACCCACGTACAAGTGAGCGTCCCCGGTTTTTCGCAATCAAGCTCGTTTGTACGTGGGTATTGCCCTCACGGTTTAAATAGCCCTGGATTATAGGAATGATCAAGACATTACCTTGACATTGTCTGGCTTTTCAGCTATTAGTATGACGATATAATCATACACACCATACTTCAGTCACTCTTGTGCTAGCATCACGAAAAGTATATATTCTTCTGCTACAGAGCATAAACGTTCACGCGCCTGGAACGTATAAGGAGTAATCGCATGCAACTGACCACGTCCGCTCCTCGCCAAATGAGAGGGCTGCCCTACAAGTGGATTGTGGCGCTCGTCGTGATCTTCGGCCTCTTCATGACAATCCTCGATACCACCATCGTCAATATTGCTATTCCCAGCTTTCAGAACATCTTTGGCGCCAGCCTGACCAGCGTCCAGTGGGTGCTGACCGCCTATACGCTGGTGCAGGGCGTCGCCACACCACTGACCGCCTTTCTGTCCCAGCGCCTTGGTCAGAAGCAGCTCTACCTGCTGGCCCTAGCTGGTTTCACCATTGGGTCCATCTGCTGCGGTCTCTCCTTTAATTTGCCGATGCTGATTTTCTTTCGCGTTGTGCAGGGCGCGACGGGCGCCTTTCTGTCGCCCCTGGCGATTACGCTGCTCTGGACCGAATTCCCGCCTGAAGAGCGGGGCACGGCCCTGGGCGCGCTGGGTATCCCCATCTTGCTGGCCCCGGCCCTGGGACCAACACTAGGCGGCTACATCGTCACCTTCCTGGGCTGGCGACTCATCTTCTTCATCAATGTGCCGATCGGCATCCTGGGCATCATTCTGGGCAGTATTTTCCTGCGGCAAGGGCCGCGAGAAGCGCGCGCCCCCTTTGACATTCCCGGCTTTTTCTGCGCATCTATTGGCCTGGGTTCCCTGCTCTATGGCCTGTCGGAGGCGGGCACCGATGGCTGGGGATCGACCACGGTCCTGGGTTTCCTGGGGTTGGGGATCGTGATGCTGGCGATCTTTGTCGTCGTCGAACTGATCGTCGTCAATCGAGATGGCAAGCCACTGTTGGATCTGCGGGTCTTCGCCAATGCTCCCTTCACAACAAGTATAATTGCCAGTTCCCTGGTCGTGTTCGCGCTCTATGGTGGACTCTTCATCATCCCGATCTACTTGCAGGAACTGCGTGGGCTCTCCGCCTACCAGGCCGGTCTGCTCTTACTGCCCCAGGCCTTCGCCTCTATGGTGACCTCGGTTATCGGGGGGCGTCTGGTGGATAAGCTGGGCGTGCGGGCAGTGATCATCCCAGGGTTGATCATTCTGGCGGTCGCGCTCTGGCTCCTTACCTCGCTTGGGACAAATACACCTTACGGAACGATCCAGATATGGCTGATCATCCGCAGCCTGGCCTTAGGCCTGACCTTCCAGCCTCTGGCGGTCTCAGCTCTCTCCGAGATGAGCCCGCGGCAGTTGCCTGGGGCCACCGCGGTCAACACCACGGCGCGCTTTGTCATCAGCTCACTGGCGGTAGCCGTGATCGCCACGCTGGTGCAGACCCAGACAGCGGTTCACTATGCTCACCTGGCTGAGCAGGTCACACCGTCCTCGCCGCTCGGGCAGCTCGTGCCGGGTATCCAGGCGCTGCTCATGCAGCACGGCGCCTCAGCGAGCGCGGCCTACCAGACAGCCATCCAGTATCTGGGTTTGCTGGTACAAAGGCAGGCGACCGTTCTGGCAATGCAGGATGCCTTTCAAGTGAGCCTGGTGCTGACGGTGGCGGCAATCATCTCTGCGTTCTTTGTGCGCTCTCGCCGGACGCGGGCGCGATCAGGCAAGAGCGCGGAGCAACCACTGACCGCCGACGAGCGAGCCGCGTCAGAGGCGATGTCCGCGCTATAAGGCTCTTTCTCTCACCCAGGACGTAGGGCGCCGGAGAAGAAGGATAGACATGAGCAAAACGGAAAAAGCTTCGCGGAAAACGAAAACCTTACAAACCGCTGGTCTTGGTCTCGGTGCTGCCAGCATCCTGATGGTGCCAATGGCGCTGGAAGCCCGGCTGAAGCGGGCCACGCAGCCCTTGACGGATGCGTGGCAGTACCTGCCAATCGAACCACGTCGCTCCACGTTGATCGGGATGAGCTTTCGCACACCGCACGTTGCTGCGCTTGGCTTAGATGCCCAGGCCACCTTGCAAACGCTGCTCTCCTATCCGTTTCAAGTTATTCGCTTAGGGGCCTACTGGAACCGCATGGAACCAGAACCGGGCACATTTTATCCCGCTGAGCTTGATCGGCAGATCGATGCTGCCGAACGAGCAGGAAAGCAGATTATTCTGTGTCTTGGGCCCCTGAAAACCTTCAGCTATCCAGAGTTCTTTGTGCCGGCGCATCATCTGAAACGCCCTCTCGCCGAGCATACCCGTATCAAGCCGGCCGCTTACCCAGCGCTGCTTACGGCCGCGACAGCGTTTATTACTCGTGTTGTGGAGCGCTACAAACACCGGCAAGGCATTGTTGCCTGGCAACTTGAACACGAGGCCGTTGATCCACTGGGGATAGAACATTCCTGGCGTCTGGATGCGACCTTTGTCGAGAAAGAGATTGAAGCGCTCAGAAATGCCGATGCCAGCAGACCACTTATGATGAACGGCTTTTTGCCGACCTCCTTGCCAGTGCGTCTCTCCCAATGGTGGCGCACCCGTGATCAAGGTGACTCACTCGCCGTAGCACAACGTATGGCAGATATTGTCGGGATCGACTACTACCCACGTCACGCGCTGATGGCTGCTGGGTCCAGAACCTTGTACCTGGATGGGAGCAGGCGTCCCTGGCAACAGGGGCGCCGGAAGCGCTTGTTCGCCTGGACTCGCGTTCATGGACAAAAACTGATGATTGCTGAGGGACAGGCAGAGCCGTGGGAGATAGTGACGACCCCACCCAATCCATCCGGGCAGGGTATGTATAGTTGCCTACCGGAACAGGTCATTATCAACTATAATACCTGTATGCGCTGGTCTCAGCAAGAGGCCCCTTTATATGCCTACCTCTTTTGGGGCGCGGAGTATTGGATGCTGCGCAAGCACTCCTCTGACCCGCGTTATCTCCAGGCATTCGCTCGTATCCTGGAGCATGCCTGACAAAACCTGCCCAGAGGGAGGTGAATATGATCCACCCCCCTAATACTTGATCCCTTTACTTCAGCATGAGACAAGGAGCAGCTATCCATGATCGAGGCTCGCAACCTGACAAGACAATTTGGCACATTCATAGCCGTCTCGCAACTTTCCCTGCATGTTCCCAATGGAACTATTCTGGCATTGCTTGGTCCCAACGGAGCTGGCAAGACAACAACGGTGCGTATGTTGTCAGGCTTGCTTGCACCGACAAAAGGGGAAGCTAGCGTTGCGGGTTATGATATTTACCGCGAGCCTGACGCCGTGAGAGCATGCATAGGGCTGGTGACAGATGTGCCAGGACTCTATGAGCAAATGGAGGTAGCAGCCTACCTTGAGCACTTTGGGTGTATCTATGGCATTCCTGCCCCTGAATGTTCTCGTCGCATCGATGTCCTGCTGAAGCTTTTTGAATTAGACATGCACCGGAACGAAAAGATGGTAGGCTTCTCTAAAGGCATGAAACAGAAGGTAGCTCTGGCACGCGCGCTGATTCATGAGCCTTCCGTGCTCTTCCTTGATGAACCAACTTCTGGCCTTGATCCACTTGCCGCCAGGACCGTGCGCGAGCTGATCGTCCAGTTAAAGCACTCGAGCAGGAGTATCATTCTGTGTACCCATGACCTCGATGAAGCTGAGCGTTTGGCTGACCAGGTGGCGATTATGCGGCAGGGGCGCATTGTGGTATGTGATACACCGGCAGCATTGCGCAGGCAGGCAACCAGTGAGACACTTATACGTATAGAATTTGTGGGTGATTGCCCGCTCACCCTGGATATGCTGGAAGCGATCCCTGGCGTACACACACCACATTTCAGCGATGGCGCGCATTCTGAGACCCAGCAAGCATCCTCTCTCGATGGAGAGGGCCAGCTCAAGACCTTAGAATACTTTGCCGCGCAGCCGCAGATCGCGAATCCGCAGGTATTGACGAGCCTGGTTATGGCTGGTGCGCAGGTCGTTTCTGTTGTGTGCGAAACGCGCAGCCTGGAAGATGTCTATGCTACAGTCATGAGTGGAATTGACGTGGGTAATGACAGCAATAGGCAGCAAGCAGACGATGATATGCCGCTAAACGAGGCGACAGGTGCTTTGCTGATCTAATGAAAAAGGTAAACTCATGAATGTTCAAACGTCAAACGCTACGATACAAGCGGCGTACACAAAGGCGAGTGCGCTGCGCATTACCTGGTTGATTGCCTGGCGACAGATAGTTGAAGCGGTGCATACTCGTTCAATGCTCGTGATGATGGCTTTTTTCCTGGTCTTCCAGACGGTCCTGGTATTGATTTCTCTTGGTCCGATGCTACAAGGCCCGCTATCCCCGCATGAGGCGAGCATGGCCGGCTTGTTTATGGCCTTTTACCTCTTGCTTGTTGGGCTGATGCCTTCGACATCCTCCATTGGTATCGCTGCCGGCGTCTTTGCTGGGGATAAAGAGCGAGGATCTCTGGCCCCTCTTTTAGTTACACCAGCGTCAAATACAGCTATTTTTGCTGGCAAAGTGCTGGGAGCCGTGGTACCAGCTCTGGCCTACTCGGTCATTGGCCTGCTGGCCTACTTCGCAGAGATTGCATTGCTCTATGGCCCGGATAGATTACGTTTGCTACCGTTGGGCCTCTTGTTGCTGATCCTGCTCGTCATTCCAGCTCTAGCGCTCCTGGGTGCCATACTGGCAAGCGTGATCTCTTCGCGCGTGGCCACCTTTCAATCCGCACAGAATTACAGCACCTTGATAGTGACGGTGCTCTGGTTTGTCCTTTTTGCACTGGTATTCCTGGTAGCGGCCTGGGGACTCTGGCTCTTCGCGGCTGTCGTCGTTGCTATTTATGGCCTGGATGTGCTACTCATTGTGCTGGGTGCGAATACGTGGCGGCGCGAAGAATTTATGGCACGACAATAAGCATGCAGATTACAATATTCATTGCTCACTTCCTTCGCGAGAAAGTGAGCAAACCCCTAGCAGCGGAAAGGAACATGGCGGCATGAGTCTACTTCCCATCGAAAAGCCCTTGGTCAGCAATGGCTATACATTGGAAAGAACACCGGAAAGATTGGGCTGGCTTGAGCCAACCGATGCAGGACTCCCGCTAGCACAGTTGAGGGAAAAGTATTGGCAGAACGGCTACCTCTGGCTGAAGGGGTTCTTTGAGCAACACGTCATTTTGGATTTCCGTACCTATTTCATTGAGAGTCTCTTTTCTGGATCGAAGACGTTCTTTGAGATCATCAGCTCGCAAGAGTACGAGGATTTCTGCACCATGACCCGTCTCTGGACCTTCTTTCAGGAGTTTCTAGAGGGACAGCCCTACTTGCACAAGCGAAAGATCATTCGTTTCACGCATCCTGGCGAGAGCCATTGCACCGGCGGACACTACGACCTGATCTATTTACGTGGGGGAGCCGATAGCTTCTCTACCAGTTGGATACCACTTGGTGATACCCCCGTCGAAATGGGAGGTTTGATCTACCTGGAGCATTCAGACGCGTTGGGCCGCCGGCTAGAGGCCGAGTTTCGCGTGAAGAACGCCCATCTTCCTCCTGAAGAACGCATCAGTGCCTACAACCGCAATATGCGCGAGGGTGGTTGGGTCAGCACTAACCTGGTGGAAATGGCTGATCGCTTCAATAGCCGCTGGCTGATCGCCAATTATGAGGCCGGGGATATGGTCATCCACAGCCCCTATATGATCCATGCTGCCACGCAGAACCACGATCCATTGGAGAGGATCAGGCTCTCTACTGACATTCGCTTCCAGCGGCTCGCTGATGATATCGACCCGCGCTGGGCTAAAAATTGGCTTCCCGACGATAATTTATAGAGGAATGACTCCCGCGCTTCGTGCCACCCCTGGCCGGCTAAGCAGAGATGCAACAATGGGCCAGGAAGAAAGGCTGTTTCATGTGCTGATGAGCCTTAGTACAGTGTTTGAAAGGATAATAGGACCATGCTTCATAAGAAAGTGAAACCAGGTTCATTGAAAGCGTCCGAGGAGTCAATCGCCCCTCTCTATAGCCGGCATGCGTTCAATAAAACGGTGGCTCGTTATGACTTTCCAGAGCAGGAGATGCTGCCGCAGACTGCCTACAACCTGGTCCATGATGAGTTGATGCTCGATGGGAATGCGCGCTTAAACCTGGCGACCTTTGTCACCACCTGGATGGAACCAGAGGCCCACGTCCTCATGGCTGAAACCTTTGACAAGAATATGATTGACAAAGATGAGTATCCTCAAACTGCTGCAGTGGAGTCGCGCTGTGTCAATATGCTGGCGCGCTTGTGGAACTCAGCAGATCACGAAGAGGCGGTCGGCTGTTCGACGATTGGTTCAAGCGAAGCGGCTATGCTGGGTGGGCTTGCCCTCAAATGGAAATGGCGTGAGCGCAGGAAAGCCGCCAACCAACCAGCAGATCGTCCGAACCTGGTGATGGGTATCAACGTGCAGGTCTGTTGGGACAAATTCTGCCGCTACTTTGATGTCGAACCCCGTCTCGTTCCGCTGGCTCAAGGACGCTATCATTTGACCGCGCAGGAGGCGATCACCTACTGTGATGAGAACACCATCGGTGTAGTGGCGATCATGGGCAGTACCTATGATGGCAGTTATGAGCCTGTCAAGCAGATCAACGATGCATTAGATGCCCTTCAACGGGAAAAGGGCTGGGATATTCCCATCCATATCGATGGGGCCAGCGGTGGCTTTATTGCTCCGTTCTTGCAGCCGGATCTCTTGTGGGATTTCCGCGTTCCCAGGGTCCAATCGATCAACGCCTCGGGCCATAAATACGGCCTGGTCTATCCAGGCGTGGGTTGGATCATCTGGCGTAACCAGGAGGCTTTAGCGGAAGATCTTATCTTCAAGGTCAATTATCTTGGTGGGGAGATGCCTACCTTCGCGCTCAACTTCTCGCGTCCAGGCAGCCAGGTGGTTGCCCAGTACTACAACTTCCTCCGCCTGGGCAAGGACGGCTACCGGCGTGTCCAGCAAAGCTGCCAAGAGGTGGCGCTCTACCTCTCAGGAGAGATAGGCAAACTGGGACCGTTCGAGTTGTTGACGGAGGGTCGTGATATTCCCGTCTTTGCGTTCAAACTCAAGGAAGCCACCAATTACACCGTCTTCGATCTCTCCGAACGGCTGCGAGACCGGGGATGGATTCTCCCCGCCTATACCTTTCCGCAGAACCTGGAGGACCTCGCGGTGCTGCGGGTCGTCGTGAAAGACGGATTCAGTCGCGAGATGGCAGACCTGTTACTGGATGATCTGCGCCGTCATCTGAAGTTCTTTGCCTCGCAACCTGGCTACACGCCGATGCGCACTGGAGGAGGCAATAATCATGGCATCTCGCATAAAAAGACAGCAGCGAGCAAAGTTTCTCCCCATGGTCTGGGCACTGGAACAGCGACACATAAAAGGAGTGGGCAATGACAGACAAGAAACGTGTGTTGGTCCTTCAACACATCAAGGAAAATCCTGCTGGTCGCGTGGGCACCCTGCTCGATGAAAACGAGATCTTTTATCACCTCATTCATATCGGAAGGGACCACCTCCCGGACCCCACAAGGTACGACGCGATAGTGGCGCTGGGTGGAGCAGCGCATGTATACGACAGGCACAGGTATCCTTACACTGTCCACGAGGAGGCCTACCTCCAGCAAGCAATCATGCAAGGTATCCCCTATCTCGGTATGTGTCTTGGGGGACAACTGCTTGCCAGGGCTTTTCAAGCTGAGGTGAAGCAACTGCCCAAGGCCCATATTGGCTTTTTGCGCATCCACTTCACTGAAGAGGGCAACAAAGACCCACTCTACCAGGGCTTTGCAGGCTACCAGCAAGCGTTTCAGTGGCATGAGGATTGTTTCCAACTGCCACAGGGCGCGGTTTCACTGGCCTATCACACCCAGGGTTTCAACCAGGCGTTCCGGTATGGAGAGCGGGCCTACGGACTGCAATACCACTGTGAACTCACCGAGGAGATGCTCGACATCTGGTTGCATGAACCCGCGATGAAACAGGAGTTTATCGAGGTCTATGGTCTCGAAGCATACGAGCGAACTGAACGGGATGCCGTCGATCTCTTCCCAACCTATGCGGAGCAAGCAAGCAGACTGCTCAAAAACTTTTTTACCCTCAGTGAAGTGATCTAATAGAATACGCCACCGGAATGAAAGGCATCAAATTGAAGGGGATGTGTAGGGGTTGGTGACATGACATGTGGTTCTTCTCAAATAGCAAGCCATTTCGGATGCTTCAGAATTCTGGTGGCGTACTTATCCTGCACCTCAGCTCTTTGCTCTGAGATGGGACAGCAGCTCCATGTTGCTGGACTCGATTTAGCCACGATCTTCCTGAGTGTCGACGCGATACTCTTTGTGCTCTCATTGCTGGCACTATGGTCTACTTTCAGGCTTCTACGAAGGTGGCTACAGCCACACAAGCCCACACCAGTCAGCCTTCTCTGGGAACTTGTCCTGCCGTTGCTGTGGGAAATAGCCGTGCCGATTGGACTCTTCGTCGAGGTTCCACATCTATCAGGGGCGTCCTGGGCGGTCGCCCTCCTCTTCTTACCAGACGTAGGCTTCTGGATGTTGGGGATGTTTACGCTTCTGCTTATCACAGGACTAGCAAGAATCGCGCGCATCGTTTGGCTGATCATACAATCTCGACGAAAGAACGGAGGTACATCACCTGTTCCTGCTTGATCAGCTCTCACTCTGAGACCAGGGTCTTTGGCATGGACGATCCCTGCATGACAAGGTGTTTGCAAAAACTGTGGGGTACCCCACAGTTTTTGCAAACGGGAAGTATGAGCTTGTTGGAGACGAAGGTCCTAGACCTCCCTCTCTGAAGGAGACACAATCAACGGTCTTCCACAGTTGGCACAGAAAGATTCGTTGATTGGACGTATAGCACCACAGGACCTGCATGCAATGGTCTGAACACCTGGTGGTGATGAATACTGTGTATTGACTATCTGCACCGTTTGTGGTGGCGCAGGAGTGCCTGGGGCCGCCAGGATATAAGCGAGTAACATAATTGGCAAAACTGGATAGAAGAATACTGTAGCGACAAGCATTCCAACCAGCCAGCCGATATGTTTTAGCTGGCCTAATCTGATAAGTGCAATAATGTCGGCTGTCAGAAAAAAAGGTGTAGCCAGGAAGAGAGAACTTAGCAATACAGGTTGTCCCACACTGTACAGTCCAAACATCCTGACCAATAGGAGCCAGCCAACGAACGCAAATACGCCAACGATTATCTTCGTCTTTGTCATTGTCCTTTTCCCCTGCCGTTTGTTCCCATTCACTCCATACAATACATGGGCCGCTTCCTGGAAACACGCTACAAAAATTATTCGAAAATTTCCTTAGTAGCAGAACTTCGGAGGAAGTTCTGCTACTACCTTTTAGTTTAAACCTTAAATTTAAGGACATGTGTTTAACGTTAACACCACGATGCACGCGTCGGCGAGAGATACACACTTTCTATAGTTGTGTATTGTGGGAAGTAGATAGTTTGCCAATCACAAAAATTGTAATAATTGCCATACTGGTCCCATGTCCGACCGGACCAGTCCGTGGCTCCCAGCCAATCAGCGTATGGAATGCTCCTATAATTATTTCCACTACAATTAAATACATAGCCTCGACCACCGCTTATTATACTATGGACTTCAACAATGCCACTATGGCACCCTGCTGCCGTCGAATGGGTGGGTGCAGTTGCCATCGCGCTGTGAGCGGATGCACCACCTGGAAACCCGAACGAAAGTAATATAGCTAAGAGTGACAAGAGTGCATATGACTTCACTAATTTTCTAAACACCGTATTTTACCTTTCGCTGCTCCTACTTTATGTAGTAGCGTTCTTACATCTAACACGCAAAGGCAATTGCCTTTGCTGCTACCAGGCAATCAGGGCGTTCCAATTCTCTTCTTGTCGCGTCAAAGGCGCGAGGAGAGGGGAGGAGGCGCGAGGACACCTCGCGCTCCGGCAAGGAGCTAGCCGCTCCTGGCATCCCCGTTTTCTGTCAGAACTGGAACGCCCTGACCGGGCAATGCGCTTATGGTTCAAGCTCATACAGATATGATACAATGAAGCATGCACCGTTTCTGTGTGCATGCTTTTGCAGAAACAGGACATGGTGTTTGTGGGTCTCTACTCATCGCTGTACAGAAAGATGATGGATGGATCTTTCCAATTACGCTTCTTTTGGAGACATTCTCAGGGCGCTTCGCCGCCAGAAAAGGATCACTCAGCAGCAGTTAGCCAATACGCTGAAAGTGCATCGGAACACCATCAGCTTCTGGGAATGTGGTGATCGTCTTCCGGAAAGTCGTGGTATGGTGCTTGAACTGGCGCGCCAGTTGAATGTGGATGAAAGCGAAACGCGCCTTCTGCTGGAGGCCAGTTTAACCGCTCTGGCTCCTTATTGGGCCGTTCCCTATCGGCGTAACCCGTTCTTCACAGGCCGAGAGGAACTTTTGCGGCACCTCCATACAGTGCTCGCAGCCGGGCAAAATGGTACGCTGACCCGCTCCTGCGCCATAACGGGACTGGGAGGGATTGGCAAAACCCAGACCGCCCTTGAATACACGTATCGGCATGCCTTTGACTACAGCGGTATTTTCTGGATGAGCGCAGAAACCTATGAGACCCTGCTTTCTAGTTTTCTCTCCATCGCGGATGTGATGCAGCTTTCTATGCAGCAAGAGCGCGACCAGCTCCGCATCGCCGCCGCTGTCGTGCGCTGGCTCAATAACCATAGTCAATGGCTTCTGATCGTGGATAATGTGGAAGACCCCGGGATGGTGAAAGCATTTCTCCCCGCATCTCGTGATGGTTCCATCCTGTTCACTACCCGTCTGCGAGCTCCAGGTGACATCGCGCACACAGAGGAAATGCCCCCAATGTCTCCAGAAGAAGGGGCCCTATTCCTGCTTCGCCGGGCCAGGTTCTGCGATCCTACTGCCTCAATAGACCAGCAACCAACTGAGGATGCCGTCACCGCACGAACGATTGCGCAGATTATGGATGGTCTTCCCTTAGCCCTTGATCAAGCCGGAGCCTATATTGAGGAAGCACAATGTAACCTCTCGACGTTCCTCTACCTGTTCCACAGCTATCCGCTGGATCTGTTGAATGAACGTGCTCTCTATGCCGATCATGCTTCCTCAGTCGTCACTACCTTTGCGCTGGCGGAGGCG
>JALYVR010000537.1 GCA_030853145.1 Chloroflexota bacterium
GTACTACGAAGAGCGAGCGACTTTCGAAAAGCCCTGGGTACTGTGAACGGGTAGATTGACCTGATAGCGTGCGCAGGTCTATAATAACGCTGTAATTGAGACAAAGACGAGGGGTGCATAGGGATGACTTTCTCTCCCTCTCCCCTCCTAGATTGAAGATATGCGCGATAGTCCTATGGGTACATTTTCTGAGCGTGAGCAAAAACGCCTGTTGTTGCTGATGACCCCTGCGACCTACCGGGCGGGGGCATTTATGAGCGCGGCGCGGCGCTTGAATCTTGAGGTGGTAGTCGGCATGGACCTTCCTGAACCTCTGGCCGAGTACTGGCATGTCCCGCTTGGCCTGGATTTCGCGCAGCCGGAGGTAGCGCTACAGGCCATCGTCGAACACGCCCGGCAGCATCCTCTCCACGCGATCCTCGCTGTTGATGACAGCGCGACCGAGCTGGCCGCGCGTGCCAGCGCGGCGTTAGGCCTCGCGTGCAACTCGCCGCAGGCGGCCGAGGCGGCGCGTGATAAATGGTTGATGCGTACCCTGATGTCGGCCGGAGGGGCGCCGTGTCCGGTCTTCCGGCGCTTTTCGCTGCATGATGAGCCAGCCGGGATCGCTGCCCAGGTGACCTATCCCTGTGTCTTGAAACCGCTACGCCTCTCAGGCAGTCGCGGGGTCATACGCGCCAATACTGCTGCTGAGTTTGTGGTAGCCTTCAGGCGTTTGAAGCGCCTGCTGCTCTCCGAAGGCTATGCAGAGCAAGACGCATTCTTCCTGGTCGAAGACTTCATTCCAGGCGTTGAGGTGGCCCTTGAGGGCCTGCTGACCCATGGCCAGTTGAAGGTGCTGGCCCTTTTTGATAAGCCCGACCCGCTGGATGGTCCTTTTTTTGAAGAGACCATCTATGTCACCCCCTCGCGCTTGCCTGCACATGTGCAACAGGCCAGCGCGCATTGCGTGTCCCTGGCCGCCGCGTCGCTTGGTTTGCAAGAAGGGCCGGTTCACGCGGAACTGCGCATCAATGAGCAGGGACCCTGGATGCTGGAGATGGCGGGGCGTTCCATTGGCGGCCTGTGCTCAACCGTGCTGGAATTTGGCTCTGGCCTCTGTCTGGAAGAGCTTATCCTGCGCCACGCCATCAGCTTGGAGATTACTCATATCGAGCGTGAAGACAAGGCGACAGGCGTGATGATGATCCCCATTCCTGCCGCTGGGATGCTCAAGGGCGTGCATGGGGTGGAGGAGGCCCTGGCGGTGCCTCTGATTAGCGGGGTGGAGATTACCGCCAAACTCAATCATCCCCTTGTGCCCCTGCCAGAAGGCGCGAGCTACCTGGGCTTTATTTTCGCGCGCGCTGACACTCCCCAGGAAGTCGAGGCGGCGCTGCGCCAGGCGCATATGTTGCTGCGCTTTGACATCAGGCGCGAGATACCAGTTGTAAACACGCTAGCCTTATCAAGGTAGCCAGCCAGACCCCAATCTCAGTTCCCTGGCACTTCGTATTGCTTGTGGTACGCGCTGGGTAACGGGAGTGAGGATAGCAATCGTTATATGTATTTGTGAAGAGGTAGAACTATGACACAGAAGAAAGATCATCACAACCCATCCTCTGCCAAAAAGCAAAAGGTGTCTTCCGCTTCGCCGGAAGATCTGACCCAGGCGCAACAACAGTTGGCAGAGTATCCCCAGATCGCGTCAGCTTTACAAGAGAGTACCGGTCCTGAGCAGGCCGAGGCGGCCCTGGCAGCGATTACCGCTCTGCCTGAGAGCGCGCAAATGGCCCTGCTGAAGATGCTGGCCAGGGAGATTACAACCAGCGCCGCCGATGTGTTAGCCGCTCTGAACGCGTATAGTCCCGTCAAAGAGATTCGCAAGGAGGCCCGTCGTGGGCTTATTCACCTGGAGGAGACGAGGACATACCCGAACTGGAGTCCGCCCGCTGCCGCGCCTGCTCTCACTGGTCGCTCTCTCGAACCCCCCACCTCCAACTCGCCCGGGCGCTTCTGGCAGGGCCTGAAGACCGACTCGCGCGATACCGGCGAAATGCAACTGATTCTCTGCTGGGAGGAGGAGCACGGGAAAGATGTGACTATGCTGGGCTTCTTGCTTGAATTCTGGCACGATGGTGTTAAAGACTTCTTTATGCACTCTGGCAATAAACGCAAGATCGAGGAGCAAATTGCGTCTACACGGTCCCAGTATGCGCGTTCGGGAGAGGTGAGCATGATCGATTGTTCCCTTGAAGAAGGGACGCGCCTGATCCAGGAGGCCCTCGCTGTGAATACACGCTTTAACACGAAGCCTCACTTTGACTATCTCCGGCATACGGCGCAGATCCGGCGGCTGCTACCAGAGCTAGACGCGTCTTCTGAACTGCCGAGTCTTCCTGATCCGCAAAGTCTTCAGAACCTTCTCGGTTTTCCCGATTTCTCCAGTCTCCTCAATGAGATAGATATCCTGGGCCTGAAAGCCGAGGACACGGTTGAGGAATTTCTGGACGCCTGGGGACACGAAGATTATCACGTTGCCTACGAGTTGCTTGCAGACGGGAGTGATATCCAGAGGGGGCTTTCGGCTGAGGAGTGGATTGAGCGTCGCCGCGCCTGGGCTGAGCAGGCGCACCCGGCCAATGTCGAATTCAACGTTGTGCGCCTTGCAGGTGAGCCTGAGGACGAGGATGAGGAAGAACTTGACGCCGCCGATGATGAGCTTGCCGAGGATGAGGAAGAACTTGACGCCGCGGAAGAGGCAGAACCGTCCTCAACCACGGATACCGTCACGCATTTGCCGCAGGAGGTTGAGGTATTCTGGTCACTTGAAATAATCGCTAGCCCTTCTGGACAAGAGCTGCCAGAACTGCCGCTGGCGACCGCTGTGTTTGCGAGAACCGGACGGCAGTGGTTCTGGACAAAATATACAGTAGTATGGGATGAGGAGCAGAACGAGAGACGCATTCAGAGCATGACCGATGAGTGGGCTGCCGTGATGCATCTGCCCAAAGAGGAAATAGAGTCACGCCTCAACGAGGTAGCGCAACGCATCCAGGCGCTGACACATGAGCTTCAACAGGCGAGCCGTGATGATGAAGAGGCCGAAGATGAGGATGAGTTGGATGTTCTTGATGAAGAAGACAGTGAAGAGGATGAACTGGAAGAGGATGACGATGATGATGAGACAGATGCCGGCTTCCTGGCAAACCTCTTCGATGAAACAGAGCGGGATGAAACGCTGCACGAGGTTATGGAGCAGACCAGGCGCGCTCTGGCTTATTGCGATGCCTTGATCGCGCAGTCACCATCTGAGCGCTCGCTCTATGAGCCGGCGCAGTTGCAGGCGGTATTAGTGCAGGATTGGGCGCGCGTTGCGGCCTATCTCGACCAGATAGCCGAGCGCTTCCCCGAAGAGCGCGGCACGGCCTTGAGAACCATGGCTGTGATGTTAGCCACCGTCGCTGCTGAGCATGCTGAGCAGGACCTGGATGAAGAGGGGGAGCGGCTCCTTGAACTGGCGGAGACGGTGGTGCGCGATTCACTTGCTGCCGAGGATGTCGCTCTGGGACATATCATGCTTGCCCAGATGCTTCTGGCCAGCGAGACCAACTATGATGAGGTGGAGCGAGAGCTGCGATGGGCCCAGGAGTTGGCTCCGAGCCAGCAAGACGAGGTGCTTATTGAGCAGAGCTGGGGCTTACTTGCCGAGAGACAGGAAGCTTACCCGGAGGCGTTGGAGCACTACCTGCGTGTCGCCGAGCTGAATCCGGAGTATTCCTCTATCTGGTTCCACATCGGGCACCTGCAACGCGTCCTCGATCACTATGATGAAGCAGAGATAAGCCTTCAACGCTCTATTGAGGCAGATCGCGAGGAGACAGATGCGTACCTGGACCTCGCGGCCATCTATAGCGATCAAGGGGAGTTTGCGCGGGCGCACGCGGTCCTGGACCAGGGATTGGAGATTGACCCGGAGGCTGCCGATCTGCTGGCTGAGCGTGCCCTGGTGTACATCAACGAGGGCGATTACCGGCAGGCAAGAGAGCCTCTGCAGGAGGCGGAGTCGCTTGATCCTGATCTGGAGATCGTGCAAGCCGCGCGCGCATTATACGACATCGCGAAAAAGAGCCAGCCATCCAAACAGCGGAAACCGAAACCCAAAAGGCGCTAAAAGGTGGCTCGTTGTCCGCAACTCATAAGGTTGCGG
>JALYVR010000538.1 GCA_030853145.1 Chloroflexota bacterium
ACGCCGCGCTCCGATATCTACAGCATGGGAGCCACGCTCCATCACCTGCTTTCGGGGAATAATCCCACGCATACACCGTTTCGTTTCGCCCCCTTGCGCATACACACTCGGCCGGTGGTCTTCGAGTTGGAGAAACTCATCATGCAGATGGTGAGCATTGATGAGAACCAGCGGCTGGCCAGCATGACAGAGGTGAAACAGGAGCTACAACGTATCAGCGCGCTGCTCAGCACAGAGCAATTGAGCGCCTCAAAGCTGGAAGCGGCGCCGGCTCCACAAGAACTCCCCAAAGTGACGGTCCCGGAAATGCGCTCCGAACCTACAAGCCATCGCCCATCACTAGGTACGAGACTCTACACCTATCAGGGTCATCCCGAGCGGGTGTTCGCGCTGGATTGGTCGCCCGATGGCAAGCGCATCGCCTCCGGGGGATACGATCACACCGTCCAGGTATGGGAGGCCGCGAACGGGCGCGAGATCTTCGCCTATCGCGGCCACTCCGACCCGGTACGCTGTGCGGCCTGGTCACCCGATGGCAAGTCTATCGTCTCCGCCGGCAACGATCACACCGTCCAGGTCTGGTCAGCGGCAACCGGACGCAAGGTCTGCACCTATCGCGGTCACAGCGACTGGGCGCTGGCGGCAACATGGTCACCAGATAGCAAGCGCATTGCCTCCGCCGGCCTGGGCAAAACGGTGTTGGTCTGGGAGGCTACAACCGGCACGCGCATCACCGCCTACCGGGGACACGCGAGTTATGTGAACGATGTCGCCTGGTCCCCCGATGGTGCCCGCATCGCCTCCGCCAGCATCGACAAGACCGTGCGTCTACAAGATACCACTACCTGGCAGACGGTTTTCACCTACCACGGCCACTCCGGCAGCGTCACCGCCGTTGCCTGGTCCCCCGACGGCACGCGCATCGCCTCCGCCAGCGAAGACAAGACGGTCCAGGTATGGGATGCGGCCACAGGCGATCACATCTTCACCTACAATAATCACGTAGACGAGGTAACGACCGTCGCCTGGTCCCCCGATGGCACCCGCGTGGCCTCCGGGGGCGAGGACAAGACGGTCCATCTTTGGGATGCCACTACAGGCGACCCTATCTTCACCTACCACGAGCATCCCGAAGACGTAAACGCCGTCACCTGGTCTCCCGATGGCACGCGCGTCGCCTCCGCCGGCGACGATGGCGGGGTGCATGTGTGGCAGGCGCTTTAAGGCCGCTCTACCCGCCTTTTACAGGCAGAGGAGGTGGAACAGCACTCTCTGTCGTCGCTGATTTGCTAAGCTGGCTCATTCCCATTGGTGCTATGCTTCGCCGTGGAGCTGTTCAAACTCTTCCGCGCTCCACACATGGCCGTCGAGCTTATCGACGCTGGCATACAATCCCATATGACCTTTTTCGGCAAGCTCCTCCGAAGTAGCAACAAAAGTCCAACAACACACCGGATCTGAGCGGAGAAAGTGTGCCGAACCAAAGGAGTTGCCTGGATAGCGCCTGGCTGCCACTTCAGCCAGGTAATGTTGCGCGATGGGGGTAGCTTGCTCGATACTGATCCTGGCGGGTTGACGGTAGGTGACCGGAATAGCATAGCCAGATGCTCGCTGAGAGGTGAGCCGCTGCAACAGCATTCTGGCCAGGTCATGAGGCAGATCAAGCCCCAAAAAGCCAGGCCCCGGCCGCTTTTGCAAGAGGCGTTCTGGCAACGAGGAATCGGCTAACGCTGGCACCTGCTGAACCAGATCCGTTATATCCGGCATAGCCCTACACCCCGTAATGAGGTAGATATCGTATAACATGATCACACTCCACTGGATATACTAAGATCCTGGGAGAACGGCCTTACCGTTCCAGAGCTTGAGGAAGTTCTCGATGCTCACCTTATAGGATTCCCCCAGCGGGTCACGAATAAGAACCTCGCCATTTTCAACGCCATCAATCACAACGGCGTGAGCGCCGCCAGGCACGCCAGTGCTGATAGAAGCGATAGCCGGCCTTCCACCGTTCGTGGCGGTTGTAAGTTCGTCAATGCTGACATTCTGCTCAAACGTATACTGTGTCGGGAGTCCTAAGGACTGCAATGCATCAGGATTATCGCTCAGGAGGCCACCATCATTGGCATCGATATTAGCCGCATCTCTGATATAGGCCTCTGGTAGATCAATACCGGCATCGCTCAGAATCATTCTATCACAGGAGGCTATACATGAACCTGGCTGTAACTGCTTATAATATGAACCAGAAGGATCATATGGCAGGCGCTGATCCTCAGGAAAGATCCCACCCTGAGAGAGATCGATTCCCTTATCCAGGGTAGGGTCATCAAATCCATTTGCATCGCCGGTGAAATCGTCTTCGAGTTGAGTGAACTCGCTGACCTGATCTGCCGGAAGCTCAAGCTGATCCAGCGGAATGCTACTCTCGATTTCGGCCGTGACGGCATCGATCTCACCGGCAATTGTGCCGTCCAGGCTAGCAATGGCATCCTCTTCTGCGTTGATTTCTGTCATAATCGCTGCATCGCCCCCACCGGCTCCTGCGGTGGCCGCGTCGGTCACCGGATCGAGCCCCAACTGCACAACATCCGCGATGCTCAGGCCGATGGTGAGCACTGCCATGCCGGCCATTTGTGCTTGCAGGTCGCGTATCTTATCGACATGGTCCTGGAGCTGGCTGGCGAATTTGCTCAACACCTGCGAGGTTGCATCTAAGTGAAGTGCGGAGTTGAGTGCGTTACTATGAAAGCCTATCCAGGATAGCTGGAAGGCTTTGGCGCCCTTGCCGACCCAACTTGCAGGGTTTGTGGTCAGGTCGGAGGCAGCGGAATCCAGGCTCTGGGCGCCATCCAGGATAGTTTTGGCGGCGTCGGAGAATTTTTTTGCTTTCTGGTTCATGTGATCGACCAGATTTTGTAAGGCATCAACATCGACCATAGTGTGCTCCTTGATGCAAGTTAAATGGTGAATGGTATGGTTGAGCAGGCACCACCAGGAAGGGGTGAAGAGTTATGGCACGCGCCCGTTGCCGTGCGGCAACCCATCAAACCTGTCGAACTGATTGGTCGTAGTGATATCCCAGGTTTGCGCGCCATCAGCCACCAGCATCAGGTTGGTACCGATGGAATCGTACGAATCCGAGAGGCTAAGCAGGGCGGTACGCCAGCGATCAAAGAAGCGCTGCACGGCATCAGGCGACTGGTCGAGGACGGTAGACATTTCGTTGATGAGAGCCGTGGCCTCGGTATTGAGCGAAGTTTCCAGGTTAAGAATGTCATTAGAGGCTTTGGAGAAGAGAGCGCCTTTATCCTGCAAATCTTTAGGGGTAACGATCACTGCGTCACCACCGGGTTCCACATATGGCATAAGACGATTCTCCTTTCGTTTGATAGACAGAGATTTATAGGTCGGAGCAGGCATCTATATCCGCCATAGCAGCAATGGCAGTATCTTCTCTTGACGCCCACCATGTTTATCAAAAATATAGCATATTTTGGATAAAGTGGTCAATAGATTTGTATGAACTTTGTCACTTTGTGCCTGCTTGTGTTGGGAACGTTAGCAGCTACAGCTCATACCCACATCGCAGCACGAGGGGTTTTTGCCGATGCCAGCGAGGACCAGACGGTGCAGGTGTGGGACATGGCGATAGGCGATCGATCTAGCTCACGGACCATGGTGTGCTAGAATGAATGATGTAATAGATAACGCTTGCATGTATGTAAAGGGGAAGCCTGACTATGCCTCGTATTCCACCTGTGGATGCGATAGAGATGGCGCGGGAAGACGCCGCCACATCGTTTAGCACGATGGGAACACTTTTCCGCACCATGGCCCTGCGACCGGAACTGGCGCAACACGGCAAAGACTTACTGGAAGCCGCTATGCGCGCAGGGAGCGTTGAACCGGCGCTGAAAGAGCTGCTGGCGGTGCGCGTCTCCCAGGTCAACCACTGCCACTACTGAATGGCGGCGCATACTGCCCTGGCAGGGCAGCTAGGAGTCAGCGAAGAACTGCTGGACGCTCTCTACCACATCGACCAGTACCAGCACCTCTTCAGCGCGCGCCAACTGGTGGCCCTGCGCTTCGCGGAGATCATGACCACGAATGCGCGCGAGGTGGATGAGGCGCTCTGGGACGAACTGCAAGCGCATTTCGACGATGGGGAGATCGTGGAGCTGGCAAC
>JALYVR010000539.1:0-422 GCA_030853145.1 Chloroflexota bacterium
GTTTACAAGCCCGCCTGGCAGGGCCTACGCGGGCTTGTAAACGGCGCCCCTACGTGTGTGGTCTCGTAAATGCCCAATACCCTTGACAAATAGAACAGAGCAGTGTACTATAACAGGTATGGATATATCCGTAACTGATATATGATCGCTACGTAGAAGAAGAAATGTATACCGTTTTCCTGGAGATTGGATGAAGAATACTCAAAGAGACCCCGAGGCATTTCTGCCGCTGACGCCGGCGGTGTTTCACATTCTGCTATCGCTGGCTGATAGTGAGCGCCATGGCTACGGCATCATGCAGGAGGTCGCCGGGCGCACAGACGGGGCTATGCGCATGGGGCCGGGCACGCTCTATGGCACCATCAAGCGCCTGCTGGCGGATAGTTTGATTGAGGCGTCAGGCGAGCGGCCCGACCCGGAAC
>JALYVR010000539.1:432-4187 GCA_030853145.1 Chloroflexota bacterium
GAACTGGATGACGAGCGCCGTCGCTATTACCGGCTGACCGACCTTGGCCGGCGTGTGCTGCAAGTTGAGGCGCAGCGCCTGGAGCAGTTGGTGCGTGTCGCGCAGGCCAAGAGGGTCCTGTATGGCCCCGAAGCGATGGGAGGTGCATAATGCAGATTTCTTCATCGCGTCCAGCGGAACGGCTCTACCGGCTACTCCTGCTGCTCTACCCGAGGACCTTTCGCGACGCCTATTGCCGAGAAATGATGCAGACCTTTCGCGCCTGCTATCGCGAGGCGCGCCAGCAGGGAAGCTGGGGCCTGGTAGGCCTGTGGAGCTTTATCCTGCGCGACCTGGTCGCCAGCGCTTTTGTCGAACATATGAAACGCTTCTTTGCAAATACAAGAATGGAGGATAGCATGTTGTTACCACAATTTTACCTTGATATCGCCCAGCGCACCGACACCGGGCGCAAGCGACCGAGCAATGAAGATAGTATGACCACTGTCGTCCCGGAGGAGCCCCAGATCCTGGCAAAGAAGGGGGCGCTATTCGTCGTCTCTGATGGCCTGGGGGGCCATAGCGCGGGCGATGTAGCCAGCGAAATGGCAGTGCGCCTGGTGAGCGAGACATACTATCAAAATGAGAGCGCTGAGATCGCCACTGCGCTGCAACAGGCAGTGGAATACGCGAATAACGAAATTTGTCATCTCAACGAGTTGAATACCCAGGAGTCAAAACACGCTATGGGTACAACCTGCGTCGCCGCTGTGCTGCAAGGCGCCGCAGTCTATGTCGCGAATGTCGGTGATAGCCGCGCGTATATTCTGCGCGACGGCCAGCTCCGCCAGATCTCGCGGGACCATTCCCCGGTTGCCGACATGGTGCGCGCCGGTCTGCTGACGGAAGAGCAGGCACGTACTCATGAAGAAAGAAACGTGATTAACCGCAGTCTGGGAGATGGCGCGGTTGAGGTGGACACCTTCACCGAAGTCGTGCAGAGCGGCGACACGCTGATCCTCTGCACCGATGGCCTCTCCGCCGTGCTGGGCGACGAGGAATTGCGCTCCATCGTAGAGCAATACGGCCCCCAGGAGAGCGTGGAGCACCTGATAGCACGCGCCAATGAGCAGGGAGGCCCGGATAACATCACGGCCATCGTTGTGCGCGTGTCTGTGTAGAGGACCTCTCTCGTAGAGGGTTCCGGGGCGCAGGCCAGCGGCGACATCACGCTCCCCATGGAGGAGCAACGTGTGCCCTGGTCTGCACCCCTACCCTCCTTCCTCCACCTAACAAGAAACCGTTGCTTCTTCCTGTCCGTGTTTGAAGAGAGGATAGAGGGATTACACCTATCCTGGCGGCACACATGAGAGGAGGATGCGAGAGCTATGTCTCACGGCTGGGAAGTGCCCGATGCACCGGCGCCGCACACTCCCGCGAAAATGATACTGGTTGTGGAAGACAACGAAGCCATCGGCCAGATGATCGTACAAATTCTCTCGCTCGAAACACCATATCAGGCCTACCTGGTGCAGGACAGCCTTGATGCGCTGGAAGCTGCGCAGGATGTCAGGCCACACCTCTTGCTACTTGATTATTATCTCCCCCATATGACTGGCCTGCAATTATACGATGAACTCTGCATCAAACAGAAACTGGCCGCGATTCCGGCGATCATCATCAGCGCCAATCTGCCCGTGCAGGAATTGAAAACGCGCCACATCATTGGTCTGGACAAGCCCTTCGACCTGGATGCGCTGCTTGACGCGATTGAGCGCCTCCTGCGTTAGTAGACTATTATGTATGCCGCACAACCGAGCGGCGGGCCTCCTGGATATGGTGCGCCACCCCACTGTGATAATCTTCTTCGCCATGGCTATATGGATCGGTGTGGATAATCACTTCGGAGACGCCTTTGATGGTATGGAACAGGCGATGGCGCACCTCTTCGCCGATGGCATGGGCCTGCACCAACGTCAATTCAGGGTCCACCTCAATGTTCATGGCTATATGCAAAGTGTGTCCAACCCAGCGCGCGCGCACATCGTTCACACGCTCGACGCCTACTACACCGCTGGCGGTCTCTATAATCGAGGGCACGATATGCGCGTCAACGGCATCTAGCAGGCGCCGGATAACGCTGCGCGCTGTCGAGTACACAACAGTTAAGATGATGACGGTAATAACCAGCCCGGCGAGCGGGTCCATCAGGCGCACCCCAAATGCCACTCCAATCAGCCCGACGAGGGCCGCGAGCGAGGTAAGCCCGTCGATGCGCGAATGCTGGCCGTCGGCGATCAGCGGCACGCTGTTGATGCGCCTGCCCACCGAGATCTTGTATTGCGCCAGCGCTTCGTTGCCGATGATGCCAACCACCGCCGCCGCCATACTCAGGGGGAGCTGCGTGGGAACCTGGCCGCTGGTCAGCTTCTGGATCGACTCGATGGCGCTGGCCACGGCGCTGGCGACGATGATCAGCACAATGAAGATGCCCGCCAGGTCCTCGCCGCGATAGTAGCCGTAGGTGTAGCGCTCGTTGATGGCGCGCCTGGCGATTATGAAGGCGATCCAGAGCGCGACGGTAGTCAATACGTCGCCAAAGTTATGCAGGGCATCGGCGAAGAGTCCGGCGCTTCCTCCGATCAACGCTATGGCAAATTGAATGGCGGACACAATAAACATGCCGGCCGTTGAGATCTTTACCGCTCGCAGCCCGGCCCGATCTCCGTACAGGTCCGCGTCTACCATGCCATGTTCATGCCCATGGCCACCATGCCCATGCTCCCCGTGAGCATGCCCGGTATGGTCATGCTCATCCTCATCATGTACAGGAGTATGAGCATGGTCGTGATCGTGGTCGTCATGATGGGCATCAGGTGGCTGCATAGTCTTTTCCCCCTATCTTATAATGGCACCATATTCGCGAACTGGGCAGTTCTACACATAGCTTTTACGCATTCCCTCATAGATCGTCCTGAACCCACACGCTCTGTAGAAAGCGCGGGCATCATCGGCGGCCAGCAGCTCAAGCCGTGTCGTCGGGTAGAGAAAGTGGCAGGCATCAAGCAACACACGCCCGATGCCGCGACCACGCAACCGCGCGTCTACCACCATATCGGCGATATACATAGTGATGGCTCCATCGGTAAGCCCGCGCACAAAGCCTACGACGATTGCGCCTTCCACGGCCACCAGCGCTGGCCAGGAGTGTTGCCAGGCAAGCAGCGAGTCGGCGGGGCGTTGTGTGGGCGAGGTCCAGCCTTCGGCGGTGCTGAGCCGCTGAATGGCCGGGAAATCGGCTTCGGTCCACGTCCGTATTTCAATCCCCGAAGGCAGCGTTATCTGCGTCAGGGCGGCTGTAAGTTGTTGCTGACGTTCTTCTGAATGCATGCTATTATTCTACCTGTCCTCACGCGCTTTGGCAAATCTATGAGACAGGCAACTCAAACGTTATGCTCTCTGGAGGAAACGTCTTGATCCCTTGCATCTGTCAGGCGAGGTCGGAACCTTTCTCCAGGCAGGCAGAGCTGTAGGCATCGATACAATAGGGGCATTGGACGGTGTGGGCCACAGCGAGCGCAATCAAGGCTTTCTCGCGCTCGGACAGCGCCCCCTCTGCGAAGACTGCATTGTACCAATCCAGAAACTTCTTCCATAGTTCGCCCGTCTTCCATCTACTTTCCCATGCCAGGAATAGCAGCATAACATCAGCAGGGCACCCCTTGCCCAATAGGCATCTCGTAGCACGTGGCTTGCCTCGCCGTCCCCCTGGTGAC
>JALYVR010000032.1:0-4524 GCA_030853145.1 Chloroflexota bacterium
GGCACAGGGTACGTTGCCTCTGAATCCCTGGTTGCCCGCCGCGCTCGCGCTCTGCTTACTTGGCGCTGGCGTGGTAGCTCGCCAGAAAGCCAGAGTAGCTGCTCACGAAAAAGTGCCTGCTCACAAATAAGATCCATTTGTAGGGGGAGGCCGGCGCGTAGTATGGTGGCGGGTGTGCTCCTGGCCATCGTGCGACGCGTCTACCTCCGTGAAGAAGAAAGTCTATAAGGTATGCGTTCGGTGAAGCCTTTCTGCTATTATGTTGCGCTTGTGTTGTTGTTGTTGCTGAGTGGCTGTGGCCAGCCGCTGGCTAAAACATCGCCGCCGATCCCATCGCCAGCCGCGCAGCATACGCCGTTGGCAACAGCGGTTCCGAGCGCGAACACGGCGGCGGCGCCTGTTCGCTTGCTCATTCCTGCCATCAAGGTCAATGCGCTCGTTGAGGAGGTGGGCATTACTGACAGCGGAGACCTGGCGGTTCCAAGACGCAGCCCCTGGGTGGATACCGGGTGGTACCAGAACGGCCCGCTTCCAGGCGAACGAGGCAGCGCCGTCATCGATGGACACCTCGATCGTCCACACGGCCTGCCGGCGGTATTCTGGCACCTGCGTGACCTGCGTGTCGGCAACGATGTCTTCGTGATCGATGCCCAGGGGAGACGCTATCACTTCCGCGTCACAGGCGTCGTGCTCTACTTGCCCCAGAACGCCCCGCTTCAGCAGATCTTCGGCAACGAAAGCGGCAACTTCCTCAACTTGATTACCTGCGCGGGCGAATGGATTGTCAGCCAGCACCAGACCATGTACCGCCTGGTTGTTTATACGTCTCTGCTGGGCAGGGACAGTACGTCTATAGTAGGCAATGGATGAGGAGTGTCAGCTATGCCTACTTTTCTTTGACCTCGCTGCGGTATTCTTTCAATAACTTCTGCACCTTGGGGTCTATCACAAACATACAATACGGCTGGTAGCGATTGCTGTCGTAGTAATCCTTGTGGTAGTCCTCGGCCGGATAGAAGTTGGTGAAAGGCGCGATTTCAGTCACCACGGGCTTCTTATAGGCGCCCGATTTTTCTAACGCTTCTTTCGATGCGAGGGCAGTGCGCTGCTGCTCAGCCGTGTGATAGAAAATTGCCGAGCGATATTGTGTGCCGCTATCGTTTCCCTGGCGGTTTAACGTGGTCGGGTCATGCATATGCCAGAAAATCTCAAGCAGCTTCTCGTAGGAAATCACAGACGGGTCATATGTGATCTGAATGGCCTCGGCGGCGCCTGTCCTGCCCGAACATACCGCTTCGTAGGAAGGATTTGCTACCTGCGATGCCGCGTATCCTGATACAACCGCCGTCACCCCTTTGAGCCTTTTGAAAACTGCCTCGGTACACCAGAAGCATCCGCTTGCAATAGTGGCAGTATCAACCTGTGCCATGAATTACCTCTTTCGGTTTATGCGTGGTCGCTTTCCTCTGGCTGAAAGGCCAGGGCCACGGAATTGATACAGTAGCGTACCCCAGTAGTCTCTCTTGGACCGTCGTCGAAGACATGGCCCAGGTGCGCCCCGCAGTTGCCGCAGTCCACTTCTGTCCGCGTCATGAACAGTGAGCGGTCCTCGTGCAGTTCGACATGTTGCCGGTTGATGGGATCGTCAAAGCTGGGCCACCCTGTTCCCGATTCGAACTTGGCGTCTGAGGAGAACAGTGGTTGGCCACAGGCCACGCACTGGTACATGCCCTTCTCGTGGTTGTTATACAATGCCCCGCTAAAAGCACGTTCCGTCCCCTTCTGGCGGCAGACTTTGTACTGCTCAGGGGTCAGCTTTTGCTTCCAATACGAATCAGGCTGATTTTTAAGATCGAGATCGCTCATGGTATTTCCTCTTATGAAAAAACTTGTTAGTATACGTTATCCTTCACTTACAAGAACAACGCGCGGCGTAGAATTGTTCCCCGCACGCGCCTCTACTATATGGACCAGGGCCGCAGAGATATGAAGTGAAGGGAGGGTTGGTCGTGTCGTAGGGCGAGCCCCGCCCTACGGGTTGTGAGGTTTTAGCTTACCAGGTCCTCGGTGAACCAGACCCAGCCCTTGGAATCGACGAAGACGCCGACTCCGACGCGGTGTAGTCTTGTGCTCGTCAGTTGGATGCGATGCCAGCCCGTCGGTGGCTCGTTGATCATGCCTTCCTGGATCTTGTAGACACCTTGCCAGGCCGTTGGGTAGGGACCCGCCAGGGCGATATTCTCGCCGCAGTCGCTGTAGCCGGCAAAGCCCTCATTGGCGATGCGCGTACACTGGTTTTCCCCGTTTGGGCAGGTATGACTGAAGCCGCAGTGAACCATGTTCCAGCTATGCAGGCGCGCGCCCCCTGAAAGCGTCGCGTTCCAGACAAACGGCGGCAGTCCCCGCACGGCCCGATCACGGTTCATCAGCAGGAAGAGTTGCTGCGTCAACTGGATCTCTTCAGAGGTGAGAGGCGGAGGTGAACCATAGGGCGCAGGCCCTACCCCGGTCCGCTGGATAGCGGTGGGAGCTGCGAGCGCCGGAATATTTGTATGCGCGCCCGGCGTTGCCACCGGCGTCGGGCTGGCCGTTGCCGCCGATTTGTGCGCGTTAATCACAATGGAAACGGGGAGCAGCGGCGGCTGCGTCGCGCCTGGCGTGCTGCCCGCGAAAGACTGTGCTGGATGGCTGCCCTGTTGCCCCTGCTGGGATCCGCATGCACTGAGGAGGATGACGATTAGCAGCCCAATAAGATAGCAGGCTTTCTTACCCATGAGCCAGCACTTCCTTCCTCTTAAAAGACAACTCGCCATTGATATCTATTAACTATAAGAGTATAGAGTTGCGCAACGTCTCCCGGTCAAGCTAACAGCCTGATAGTACTAAGCACCTATGCAGATATCCTCTGTCTCCATCTACTCGACACGTAAGCTCGCTGTCGTTTTATCTGGTACAGTCAAAGGTATTCGGCTCAAACATGCCTTCTTTCAAAAACGCTCGCAGTTTCATCCCAGGTGGATCAAGGGAGCACTCATACTTTCGTAGATCGCGACTGCCCTTGACATTGACCCCCATTGGATTTATGATCGTACAGTGTTTGAGTTTATGTGGCGTTTGGATTACAAAACGTTGTGTTTATGTGAGAAGGGGCACAAGTTTTACGTAGTATAGATCATCGGCTGTTTGTAAGCTCGCTGACAGGTTTGTTGCATTGAAATTGATCTATATGCGAGTTTACAAATGCACCCTTTAGTCGTAATACATGCATTAACATGCTTACTATGACTAACAGTATTTTACGGAGGTATCATGCGTAAGAGACCTGGATCGCAAACGCTTACGACCGCCCTTGCTCTCTTCTCGATGCTGGCCCTGCTGCTGAGTGCATGTGGCCCGCAAGGGACGCCAACAAATTCGAGCAATGGTAAGCCAGTGAGAGGAGGCACCTGGATTGACGACCTGTATGAAGAACCGAACTCGCTCATACCCTATGCCTCTTCCGAGACATTCGCGGACATAGTCAATACGACATTGTATGCTCCGCTCTTTCTTGGTGATGCAAAAGGGAATATTACTCCTGGCATCGCGACAGAGGTTCCTACGACTCAAAATGGCGGCGCCAGCGCTGATCTCAAGACATGGACGTTTCATCTGAGGCCAGGTCTAAAATGGTCCGATGGTCAACCTCTCACTGCTGATGACGTTGACTTCTCGTGGCGGCTGTGGACAAATCCCAAATTTGCCGCGTATAGTACCGCTGGTATTAACCTCATTCAGTCAACGACAGTGTCGGCTGATAAGCTCACGATCGTTTTCCACCTTAAACAAGGGTATGTAGCCTTTCCCGCTGTATGGACGGATGGCTCGCAGGCGCCACTGCCGAAACACCACTATCAAGGTATGGCTGCCGATGCCGTGACGAAATCTGCTGATAATCTGAATCCATCTGTTGTAAGTGGCCCCTTTATGATGAGCGAGAGCAAGCCGGGCGACCACTACACAATGCAACGTAACCCGAACTACTACCTGGCGTCACAAGGTTTACCCTATCTCAACAAAATCGTATTCCGCATCGTTGCTAACCAGGATACGATTCTGAAAGATTTCCAGGCTGGCAACGTCGATTCATCCTGGTTCCTGGATGTGACCAAGACCTCAACGTACAAGGGATTGCAAAACTATACGTCGGTGACGAGTCCCGTGGCTTCCAACTGGGAGCATATCTCCATCAACTTTAAAAATCCCATTCTCGGTAAGGATGTAAAGGTTCGCCAAGCCATGGCAATGGCCATCGACTACAATGCTCTGATAAAAACCGCGCGTCAGGGAGTTGCCAAACCTTTATGCACACCTCAAGGCAGTGCATTCAACCCGGGCTACCAGGCAGACGCTCCCTGTCCTAAGTTCGATACGAATGCCGCGAATGCCTTGCTTGATCAGGATGGCTGGACGAAAGGCCAGGATGGCTATCGTTCCAAAGGTAGTCAGCAGTTAGCGTTTACCTATTCTACAACGGCCAAGAAC
>JALYVR010000032.1:4534-14904 GCA_030853145.1 Chloroflexota bacterium
GCTGATGAAGACATCATCCAGGCGAATTTCAAGAGTATTGGCATCAAGCTCAACATCCAGAACTATCCTGCCAGTACCTTCTTTGGGCCGTTTTTGAACGGTGGGAAACATGATCTTGCCGAGTTCGAAAGCACACCTACGTATGATGGCGTGCAAAGTGAGACTATTGCCTGTAACCAGATTCCACCGAATGGTGAGAACTACAATTTTTACTGCAGCCCGCAGGTTGATCAGCTTCTGGCGAAGGTAGAACAAACTCCAGATCCCGGCCAGCGTCAGTTGATTTTCAATCAACTCCATCAGATCTACCTGACCGATTATCCGGTGATTGTCCTGTATAGTCCAAGCGACCTTGCTGTAGTCAAAAATGTGGCCCACAACTACCTGCCAGGACCAGAGGGGGCTTCGGAGGCAGTCGGTGTCCAGAACTGGTGGTGTGATGGCGGCCAGTGTTAACCGGTAGTAGCTGGTATGAGTGGATAGCACTGGTGCGCTGACAAACCACATATGACAAGAGTGCTGGCCTTATGTGTAGTGGCGCCCCTCGCGGGCGCCATGGTCCAACTACGGTGGATGCTCACGATGGTGCGTGTTCACCATATAAGAAAACATTCTTCCTATGGCTTGCTTGCATAATAGAAAATAGTTATAATACAGCTATTCCCATCTTCGGTATCCATAAACTATCATGTATCCTTTAGTCTCTTAGGCCGTGGAGTATTCTTAACCTGTCATGGGAGGCTTCAATGGGGCGATACATTATCAGGCGCATATTACAGGCCATACCTCTGCTCTTCCTCCTCTCGCTGTTCATGTTTCTGCTGATTCATGCTCTGCCAGGAGGACCAGACGAGGTACTTTTTAATCCGCGGCTCGATGCCGCTGGTAGGGCGGCATTGCGTGTCCGTTTTGGCCTGGATCAACCTCTTCCAATTCAATATGTGAAGTGGTTGGGCAATGCATTGGTGGGAAACTTTGGCTTCTCCTTTTCCACAAATCAACCTGTATCGCAAATCCTCGCGCAGCGCTTTCCTGCGACGTTGGAATTGTTTGTCACTGCATTTGTGGTCGCGCTCATATTCGCTATTCTGCTCGGCGTCATCTCAGCCGTCAGGCAAAATACCATTACGGACTACCTGGTGACTTCGCTCTCGTACTTTGGTCTTGCCATGCCAGCCTTTCTCCTGGGGCTCTTTGCGCAGGATATTTTTGGCGTCAAATTACATTGGCTACCAACTTCAGGGACCGCGACGCTTGGTGTAAGCTATGATCTTTTCAACGGCTTATGGGATCATATCCTGCACCTGATCTCGCCGATGTTAGTCCTGGCGATTCTCTTTGTCGCGGGATGGAGCCGCTACATGCGCTCTAGCATGATCGAGGTTATCAAGCAAGATTATATGCGTACCGCGCGTGCGAAGGGTGTTTCTCCACGGATGATACTCATACGACACGCGCTACGCAATGCCATCATTCCTTTGATTACGGTGGTCGCGATAGATTTTGGTGCTGTTGCCGGAGGGGCAGTGATCACAGAGCAGATTTTTGCCTGGCCTGGCATGGGACAATTGTTTCTCCAATCCCTTGATAATCGGGATTTTCCCGTGTTGCTGGCAATGTTGACACTCAGCGGCACATTGGTAATTCTCTTCAACCTGGTCGCGGATATTCTCTATGGTATCGTAGATCCACGTATCCGCTACAATTAGTGTGTTGTGCTTGCAACCTCTGAGAGGAAGGCATGAATGGATATACCAGAACAGCTTAACCCTACTCAAGAAGAAGAGATCGATCCTTTCCTGGAACAGACACCAGAACTGGTACGCAAGCGGCGCAGCCAGGGACGCATCATCTTTGACCGCTTTGTGCGCAATAAAGCCGCAATTTGTGGCGCAGTCTTCTTGATCTTTATGTTCCTCCTGTGCTTTTTAGGCCCTTACCTGACAGGTCATAATGATCCCATTGGTTTGCACTATGATAGTACCTTACAGGGACCAACGCTTCAGTATCCATTCGGAACCGATAACGTTGGACGTGATCAATTTGCGCGTGCGCTGAGTGGTGGGCGTGTCTCTCTGCTAGTGGGTCTCAGTTCAATGGTAGTTTCCATCGTCTTTGGCATCGGGATTGGTGCTCTGGCAGGCTACTATGGTGGCATCGTCGATAACCTCTTGATGCGACTCACTGATGTCGCCCTGGCAGTGCCAACCTATCTGCTCCTTTTCGTGGTCTCTGCCTCCTTCATTAATGGTTCAACTGTTGGTGTAGTGCTTTTAATTGCGGCTTTCGGTTGGACGGTTTCTTCACGCATCGTGCGCGGCGAGTTTCTGGCACTGAAAGAGCGTGAGTATGTGCTGGCTGCCCGTACCATTGGCGCGAAGAACCTTCGCCTGATGTTCCGGCATATTTTGCCTAACGCGGCAGGACCAATCATCGTGAATGCTACTCTGCTCATCGGTAGTAATATCATTCTGGAGTCGATTCTGAGTTACTTTGGATTTGGTCTCCGTCCACCCGATGCAAGCTGGGGGAATATGGTAAGCGATGGTCAAAGCTTTTTCGACGCCGCGCCATGGCTCGTATTCATTCCAGGCTTACTCATCTTTTTGACGGTCCTGAGCGCTAACCTGGTGGGTGACGGCTTTCGCGATGCACTTGATCCTTATATGACAGAGCGCTAAGCGAAGGGGAAGGAATAAGACGTATGGAAGAAAATCTTTTAGAGGTGCAGGATCTTGAGACACATTTTAAGGTGAGGGGTGGCTATATTCATGCTGTGAACGGCGTGAGCTTCGCGCTCAAACCCGGAGAGAGAGTCGCTCTCGTCGGTGAGAGTGGCTGTGGAAAAAGTGTGACGGCACTCTCCATCATGAAACTGGTCGCACAGCCGCCGGGAGAATACGTTGGTGGCAGTGTTCTCTTTGAAGGACAAGACCTGTTGACCATGCCAGAACATGAGATGCGCAAGATACGTGGTAGCAAAATGGGCATGATCTTTCAAGACCCTATGACCTGTCTCAATCCCACCATGACGATTGGAAAGCAGATCGCTGAAGGACTGCGCATCCATCTAAAACTGGGCGAAAATGAGGCCCGGCGACGCACGATAGCGTTATTGGAGCAGGTGGGGATTTCAGCAGCGACTGAGCGCTATGATGCCTATCCTCACCAGTTCAGTGGTGGCATGCGGCAGCGTGTGATGATTGCCATTGCGCTGGCCTGTAATCCAAAGTTGCTGATTGCCGATGAGCCTACCACGGCATTGGATGTGACGGTACAGGCGCAGATTCTTGAATTGATTAGCGGCGTATGCAAAGAGTTTGGCACAGCGCTCATTCTGATTACGCACGACCTTGGTGTCGTTGCCGGTATGACGGATCGCGTTGTCGTGATGTATGCCGGAAAGGTGGTTGAAGAGGCTCAGACAGAGGAGTTGTTCGCCAATCCTCGCCACCCATATACCCTCGGCTTGTTGTCCTCGGTGCCACGCCTGGACGAAAAGCGGCAAAGCGAGTTGAGGACTATCGAAGGCGCACCTCCTGATCTATTCAAGCCACCGCCAGGATGCCCCTTTATGCCGCGCTGTTTCTATGCCCATAGCGTTTGTCGCACCATGCCCCCACTCGCTTCCTTGCCAAACAATGCTATGCACCGTAAGGCTTGCTGGCCGGATATTACTGATCCGGAGGAACAAGCGTACGCGGAACGGCGACGCCTGGCGCGGGTCGAAGCCCAAAAAACTGTTACCAGCGAAGCGGCAAAGGCATTGTAAGGAGAAGAAAGATGATGGTGGATACTCAGGTTGCAAATAAGACGCTCGTCGATGTGCGCAACCTCAAAATGTATTTTCCTGTGACAAGGGGTATTGTCTTACAGCGCACGGTTGGCTATGTGCGGGCAGTCGATGATATTAGTTTTAGCATCGAACAAGGCCAGACGCTGGGCCTGGTAGGGGAGAGCGGTTCCGGTAAAACCACGATAGGACGGACCATCGTGCGTCTTTACAAGCCAACCGGGGGACAGATCTTGTTCGACAACCGGGACCTGGCAAGCATGCAGGGCGAGCAACTGCGCCAGGTTCGCCGGCGCGTACAGATGGTGTTCCAGGACCCTTTCGCGTCGCTCAATCCGCGTTTCACGGTTGGTTCATTAATCGCTGAACCCATGCACATCTATCACCTTGGCTCCAAGCAAGAGATTCGGGAGAGGACGGCAGAACTCCTGCGTGTCGTGGGTCTACGCGCGGAATACATTGACCGCTATCCTCATGAGTTTAGTGGCGGTCAACGTCAGCGTATCGCGGTCGCCCGCGCGCTCTCGATTCACCCTGAGTTTGTGATTGCTGACGAGCCTGTGTCCGCGCTGGATGTCTCGGTGCGCGCCCAGGTGTTGAACTTGCTGCAGCGCCTGCAACGCCAATTCAACCTGACCTACCTGTTTGTGTCTCACGATCTCAGCGTTGTGCGGCATGTCGCTGACCGGATCGCCGTGATGTATCTCGGTAAAATTGTCGAGTTGTCAGATCGCGACGAGCTGTATGCAGCACCCAAACATCCCTATACAAGGGCCCTGCTCTCGGCGATTCCTATTCCCGATCCTCAATTAGAGAAGCGACGGCAACGTATTATTCTTTCTGGCGATCAGCCCAGCCCAATCAATATTCCTTCTGGCTGCCGCTTCCATACGCGTTGCCCGATGGCCCAACAAATCTGCCGCGAGCTTGAGCCTGCCTTCGAGAAGAAAGAAGGGCGTGAGCACTATGCGGCATGCCATTTCGCCGAGAAGGTGACATCTCCTATCGCTTGAGGAAACTGGCTCCGCTGCGACCTCATCTCCCCACAGCTTCAGGGAAGAGATCGTGCAGTTTTCCCTTGCGCACCGGAAACGTATGATGCGCCTTTTCTACCGCAATTGTGTGTTGGAATTGACGTTTCGGGACCCGTGTCGGTGCTAGCTTCGTGGCCAGTTGCCCTGGCGTTGTTGGCCATGTGCCGGGATTGCGGAAATGCGGCTCGCGATATGTCCCATTCATACATTAGCCCTCCAATCTTCTATCGACTGCATCCATATCTATCCAATCAAGCATCACTTACGCCAGCGCAACGCCAGTAGCAGCCAGAAGAGCGTATTTCCGGCTATAGCAATGCCCAGGCCCGCCATCCCGCCCAGGAGTAAACCCAGGGCGGCCGCAGGGGCAACTGTAATGTAAGAGCCACCCAGCACCCTGAGGCCGCGCGGAATCCTGGGTGGGTCCTGCTTCCTGCTGCGAGAACGCGCGTCTCCGGCCCCGGCTTCCGACCTGGGATATAGGTCCTGTTGAGGTTCCAGGTCATCGGAAGCGAGATCGTTCCAGGATGTGCTTGGCATGAAAGGCAATGCTCCTGCGCACACTCAGCAAATAAAAAATGGTGGGACCTGTGCGGTTTGTGGCTCCTACACCCAACCGCCATATCAACTCACACGCCTATCCGCGCCTGCCCCACCATTTTTACGAGGATGATAGAAACTATCATCGTTACAGGCAGTATACACTTTGGGCTATTAATGTTACAATATCATTGATATCACATCACTTATCATTTGTAGCTAGCAATGTCTTATTCGGCCTGACAGGTAGAGAGAGACGACAGAGCGTGCCAGTATGTTGTGTAGAGGCATGCCCTGTAGAGGCGTGATGCAGCGCGCCCGCGCTCACCAGGCGGTTCTGTCCCCGAGCGGCCTGGCATCCTGAATATATATCCTTGTATATGGTACGTGTTGGAATGCGTGATGTAAGGATGGCCTGCCATGAAAAGAACTGAAGAAGAGGTCAGTGCCAATGACCGTTTGCGGGAGGCCCGCAAGAGCCAGGGCTGGACGCAGAGCGATCTGGCCGAGAAATTAGGGACCACGCCCCTGGCCGTGAGTCGCTGGGAAAGCGGGGGCGTCTTTCCTCACCCGCACTTTCGTAAGAAGCTCTGCGCGCTATTCGGCAAAAGCCCTCACGAATTGGGACTGCTTCGCGAGGGTGGCGAAGACGAAGAGCCGCTGCGGCCAGGCTCGCTCTTCCCTTTTAATGAGCCTCTCCTGAACGCGGAAGAGCTGTACGGCCGGCGCCGCGAGAGCCATACAGTATTTGATCGTATCTATCACAATGCCTCCACCTCGGTCGTGGGCGCGCGCCGCATCGGCAAAACCTGGTTGCTGAAATATCTGCGCCTGGCCGCTGATAAAGAGCTGGGCGCGCGCTTCCATATCGGTTATCTTGATGCGATGCTGCCCAGTTGCTGGACGGTTGCGGGCTTCGCCGCTGAGGCGTTAAAACAACTTGGCCAGGCCCCCGCTCCTCGCGAGTGTACGGGCCTGCTTGCTTTGCAAGAGGGCCTTGAGACGCTGGCGGCGAAGCGGTTGATCCCTGTGCTATGTATCGATAGGTTTGAAAGCTTCACCAGAGATAGGCAAGAGTTCGGGTTCGATTTTTATCATGGCCTGCGTGCTCTGACTCAGGTAGCCGACTTTGTGCTAGTGGTTACCAGCAAAAAGCCGCTTTATGAAGTGGTGGGGAGAGAGGGCGAAACGAGCGGCTTCTACAACATCTTCGAGCAGGTTATGCTGCCTCCTTTCAGCTTTAGCGAGACGGAGCAGTTCATTCAGGAGAAGAGCCTGAAAGCCGGTTTTAGCTCCGAGGGGCGCGATTACCTGTGGCGCTACGGCCGGGAGGGCGAGGAACGCCTGTGGCTCCCGGTGCGCTTACAACTGGCGGGCAAACTACTCCTGGAGGAGAAAGAGCAGGACTCGGAGGCTCCCCCACACCGATCTCGCTTTGAGCAGCGTTTCGTGGCTGCCTATCAAGGGATGGTAAGCTAGATGCAGCACGTGAAATGGGTGTGGCGCTCCCTGGCGACGGAACCTGCGCTATGGCTTTTTTGCTGCTTCTTCCAGCCGGCAACGTTCAGAAAAGATATCGAGACAAAGAGCCTGCGGGAGCGCATGGCTATGGTGCTGCGCCTGCTCGCCCTGCTATTTGTGTGTTCGTATCCGCCTGCCCTACTGATGCGCATTCTGCTGCTATTCGTGGTTCCCGGCCCGCATGGTTTGTATCCGCTCTATGCCTTCAGCGGCTCATTGATACAGCAAGCGAGTGTGGGGCTTTTCCTATGGGATGCCACCTGGGCTACCTGCCTCTGTTGTGTGGTCGGCGCCCTCTTTGGCGGCCTCTTTAGCATGCGCTTCGCCATTGTGGCGAGCATGGCGACCGGCATCGGCAGCGGCATCATCGTCCAGACTCAGAACGATACGTTTGTAGGCATTGTCTTCGGTGTCACCTATGGCTGGATACTTGGCCTGACCTTCAATAGCGCGGGCGCCCTGCGCCGCGCAAGCATGTGGAGTATCACTATTGCCAGCCTCGTAGGGATCGCGGTCGGCCTGTTGGTCGGAACCCTGACGGGGACGGTCCTGGGCTACTGGGCGGGAGTGGCCGTGGTGCAGGTCTTTCCATTCGGGTTTGATCTGGAGGGTAGCATTGCCGGCATCGCCGCCGGGTCGTTCCCAGGCAGCATTGTTGTCTGGATCATAGGGATGATTGTAAGAAGTGTGTTCAGGAGCAGAAGTGAGGCGGTAGAGGTCGCTACCAGGCTGGGTATTGTGGTGGCGGCCGCCTTTGGTGTGGCGGTGGGCGTTCCCGTGGGCGATGCGGGCAGCAATGCCAGCGGTTTTATAGCCGGAGTCGCCGCCGGGCGCATCCAGGGACTCATTGTGGGAGTCGCCTTTCTCGCCAGCTATGTGATCGGCTATTATCGCCTGCCATTGTACCCCAGCGACGCGTTTTCCATGCTCAATACCTTTTTCGCCAGCCGCGCACAGGCGCCGCGCGTCTTCGATTACCTGCGCCAGTGCTCGCTTCACTGGAACGAGAGCATCTTCCTGCCGCTGCCATATTTAAAGCGCATGCTGCAACTTGCCGCCACACAGGATGTCGCGCAAACACTCGCCGAGATTAGCTTCATCGTGCAGGAGCGACCCCAACAGCGCTGGGCGGCCCTGGCCGCGGCCTACGAAATCGCACTCAACGAATTGGGCCGCGCGACGACGCTCGACAGTATCGGTCAGACATACCGGCGGTTGCGCGCGATCCTTACTCCAGAGATACGCGAGCTGAATCCGCACATGGCGTTGCTCTTCGGCCACCTGGAAGATGCCAGCCAGGAGGTAGCCGGCTATGCTATGCTCAGCACCAGGGACCGGCAGGATGCCCTCAATCAGATGAGCGCGCACCTGGCCCAGATCCATCCAAATACCGCCTTTCGAGATGTCAGGCTCAATCGCCTTTTAGAGCGCGTGGTCAATCAATGGCAGGTACCCCTGCGCCAGGAACTGACGGAGCTGAAGCAGGCGCTGGAAAACCTGGATAGCATTGAGAACCCCTATACCGCTGGTCCGGCCCTTGCCCTGTACAGTCCGCTCTTCGTTGGCCGGCAGGACGTGGCGCGCAAACTTGGCGAGGCCCTGCGCCGGCCGGCCAGGCCCACCTTTTTCCTCAATGGGGAGCGCAGGATGGGGAAGAGCAGCATCCTGAAACACCTGCCTGTTCTCCTGGGACCGCGCTACTTGCCCATTTTCTGCGATCTGCAGGCGACGGGTATTACCTCCAGCGCCTCGGCCTTCTTTCAGTTCATGGCCCACGCGATCTATGAGGCGCTCAAAGCCCGCTTCCTGGCCGTCAAAGAACTGGAACGTGGCCACCTGGAAGCGGCACAGCGCGAAAACGAGGCCGTGGTCTATCATCGCTTCGAGGCCTGGCTGAAAGGTGTGGAGCACACACTTGAGCAGCGCGACCGCGTGCTGCTGCTGACCTTCGATGAGTTCGAGGAACTTGATGACGCGGGGAAGCGAGGCTATATCGATCTAAAGCTATTGCTAAGTTGGTTTCGCAGTGTGATCCAGAATCACCCCCGCCTGGCTCTGCTCTTCAGTGGCGCGAAGACGGTGAACGATATGGGGGTGCTCTGGACCGGCTATTTTGTGAACGTAGAGATGCTTTGGGTGAGTTTCCTGCCCCCACAAGATGCGCGCCGCCTGATCGCGCAACCCATGCCTGCTTTCTCTGGCGAGGAGATCTTTGGCGAGCCGGTGATCGCCGAGATCATGCGCGTGACTCATGGCCACCCGTTTCTCATTCAGGCCCTCTGCAAGCAACTGGTGGAAGATCTCAATTTCAGTTCGCGCAGGCGCGCGCAGGTGCAGGATGTAGCGGCCGCTATCGAAGAGATATTGCAGACCTGGAGCGTCTACTTCTGGAATCTGTGGGACCGCGCCGACCCGCCCGCACGGAGCTGCCTGCTGGCGGTACTCGCGCTGGCTGAGGATGCACGCGTGAGCCAGCTTGCACAGCACACAGGCCTGGCTGCGCAGAGTATGCAACTCACCCTGGAGAAGCTTTGCAAGCGCGATATCTTGCTCCAACAGGACGATACCTACGGCTTTGCTGTGCCTATCTTCCACGAGTGGCTGGCCAGGAACCTCTCTCTCTTAGCCCCTGCCTCCCGTTCATAGATGGACCTATCCGATAGGAAAAATGATGTGTCCAATGATAACTATGATATGGCGCCGTCGCGTGTTCTCATGCTACCATGCCTGGGGGACAGCCGCCGCTTCCGGCAAAACCGTGAGGGACAGCGTGTAGCTCTGGCTGATGGAAGGTGGTTGGTAATGACCGCTTTGCGAGGCAGCGGCGGCTTTCTAAATGCGATGCATGTTCTCCCCTGCATCGCATAGCTCCTCCCCCAGCCCGTGGTGCGCCCCCGATCCGCATAGAACCCTGGCTGTTCTCGCTATCATCTAATGTATACACTATTTAAAGAATATTAAAAAGATTAGTACAAGATTAAAGAACACTTAGTGTTCTATTGTTGACTTGTATTGGCTATCTATTTAAAGTAATATTAGCCCATAGAGAAAACAACGTGTTGTATCCGGGTAAACGTCTGGATCTCCGCGAAAGCGTAGAAACGGGTCCGTGATATCGGGCATCTTGCCCAGAGATAAGCACATAGGAAGAGAAGGAGTTATAGATTATGGCAATTGCAAGTATCGTTCTTGCCCTTAGCCTTGGTGATGTCGTTTGGTGGCTAGTAGTTGGTCTGATAGCTGGTTTCCTTGCCAGCCTCGTCATGCGTGGCAGCGGTTCGGGAATTGTGATGGATATCGTCCTGGGTATCGTTGGCGCTTTCCTCGGTGGCTGGCTCTTTAGCCTCCTGGGTATTAGTGCGGGTGGTCTCATTGGGAGCATCATCGTGGCCTTCATCGGCGCGGTAATCCTCATCCTGATCGTGCGTGACGTTACCGGTGGCCTCCCCGGTGGCCGTCGCAGCCGCCGCACGCTATAAGTC
>JALYVR010000540.1 GCA_030853145.1 Chloroflexota bacterium
TCTCGTGGATGCGTGGTTCCTCGATTGTATGATAGTCGTCCAGGATGAGCAGTCCGCCCTGCGCCAACTGCGCGAGGTCATTGAGAAACAACGTCAGGGCCGTTTCCAGCGATGGTGATGCGAAAGGCGGCCGCAAGACTTCGGAGAGGGACGCTAACGCGGCCTGCCCCAGACGCGGCTGGAATTCCTGGCAGGCCGTAATGATCGAACGCCAGAAGCGGAACAGATCATTATCATCTCTATCGAGTGAAACCCAGGCCACGGGTCTCGACCAACCACGCGCCTGGCACTCATGGACCCACTGATTGACAACGGTCGTCTTGCCGTAGCCAGCAGGAGCCACGAGAAGCGTGAGTTTGCGCTCCAAAGTAGCATCCAGCCGTTCCAACAAGCGCGGGCGTTCGACGAGCGAGGAGGGCAGGCGCGGCGGCAACAACTTTGAGAGAAGCAGCGCAGGTCGGAGAGAAGATGGCCCCCCTGTCTCCTGGCGCTCTCGGGTGGTCTGTGTGCCGCTACCCACACGGCTGAGCATGCCAGCAACCTCCTCTAGGCGCACGATGGTCACCTTGCTTGCGCTCCCAAGATAGTGCTTGATGGTGCGCCGGCCAGACGTGCGATACGCATACCAATACCCTGCTCCTCGCGAACGAGTTTCTTTGATTACCGATAACCGGCCCTCTCGTCCCTGAAAAGCAAAGGAGGTATGTGTTTCCAGAAAATGCAGCCACGACGGCCCGCCTTCTCGTCCAAAACGTTGTTCCGCACGTCCATGACTGGTAAGTTCATAGACCTGGTTCTTCTCCGACCAGTGAAGAACATGCGTGGGCAATTTTGGCATAGCATCCTCTCAGAGAGCACGTTTCACACCCAACACCCCAACACCCCAACACCCCATTGTAGAGTAAATATAGCAGAGCAAAACGCGGGACGCAAGCAGAACATGAACATCTTTTTGTCATATCATCTGGTTGGAACATGGCCCCCGCGTTGTCGGCGGACATTGTTGGCGGGCAAGGGGAGCCGAAGGGGAGCCAAAGAGGAGCCGAAGGGGCGCCACTACACATTGACTGCCAAATGAACTGTGTTAGAGCACTACTTCCTGCGCCGATCTTCCACGCGCGCGCTCGCCGTCTTCGACTCGCCGCCAGAGGCGCGTGGCAGGCTGTCGGCGGCCACCAGTTCCACATGCGGCGTGTTGCCGGTCACGGTCTTCACTGCTTCCGCCATCTGCGCTGCGAGTGAGCGCTGGCGCGCTTCGTCCGTCAGCAGGGTGGAATCTTTGACCTCGACCTTGAGATCGAAGGTATCGAGGTCGCGGCGCTTATCAACGATGATGCGGAAGTTCGAGCCGGTCTGCGGGAACTTCACCAGGGCGGCCTCCACCTGGCTGGGGAAGACGATCAGCCCGCGGATGGAGACGGCGTCGTCGCTACGCCCTTTGATGGCGGCAATCTTCGGATGCGTGCGGCCGCAGGCACAGCGCTCCTCCCACCACATGCGCGAGAGGTCACGGCTGCGATAGCGGATCATCGCCGTACCATCGGCCGCCAGCCAGGTCCAGACCAGCTCACCGTCCTGACCCTCCTCGACCCAGGCGCCAGTTTCGGGATCGATGCACTCCACCAGGAAGGCGTCGGCCCAGGCATGCATACCATCGCGCTGCTGACATTCGCAGGTCATCCCCGGCCCCAGGAACTCGGTCATGCCAAACTCATCGTAGGCCGTGAAACCGAAGAGTTCCTCCAGCTTCAAGCGCGTCTCCCACGGCCATGGCTCGGCGCCAAAGAGGCCAATCTTGAGCCTGGTATCCTTAAAATCTACCCCGCGCTCGCGCGCCTTGCCGCCTACGTAGAGGCCAACTGAGGGCGTCATGCAGAGCGCGGTGACTCCAAAATCAACGATGAAGTCGATCATGCGGTCGTACTGCCGCGCATCGGAGCCCATAGGGATGGCCATCACGTCCATAGCCATGGCGCCATAATGGAAGCCAAAGCCGCCCGTTGCCAGGCCGTAGCCGTAGCAATTCAGCAGTATATCGCCAGGTCGCATCCCCGTCATCCACAGTTCGCGCGCGTTGAGGTCGGCCCAGTACGCGATATCCTTCTTCGTGGCGAAGACCGGCACGCTCTTACCCGTCGTCCCGCTGGTCGCATGGATCTCAAGCGCGCCACCCGGCCCGCCCGGCTTGACGAAGGCCATGCCATAGGGATAGGCCGCGCGCACCGTCTTCTTTTCGAGGAACGGTAGCTTGCGGATATCCTCCAGCGCCCGAATATCTGCCGGCTTGACGCCGGCCTCGTCGTAGAGCTGACGGTAAAACTGGTTCTGCGTATACGCGCGCGCGACAATCGTCTGAAGCCGCTCCAATTGTAGGGCCTTGAGCTTTTCCCTGGGAAGCGTCTCGATCTCCTCGTTGAAGAATATGCGATCACTCATCACTGCTAGTCCGCTCCTAAAAACGCGATTGCTCACCGGCAGGTGGGCATCGCCGCCATTTTATCATGTAAGGAGACAAGCGTCCACAGAGGGGCTGTGTGATATGATGGAGGCAAATATACAGGCAGGAGCGCAGCATCATTCTATGTCACACACCATTCAGGCCGTCATCTGGGACCTTGACGGCGTCATTATCGATAGTGCGGAGGCGCACCGCCAGGCATGGCACCGGCTCGCGCGCGAAGAGGGCGTCCCCTTCACGGATGCCGATTTCTGGGCCACCTTCGGCAAGCGCAACAACGACATTATCCCCGCTTTCTGGGGACTTCTGGCCGTAGAACGCATGCAGGCCCTTGCCGACCGCAAGGAGGCCTATTACCGCGACCTCATTCGCGAGACTGCGGCACCCCTGCCCGGCGCCATTGAATTGATGCAGGGTCTGCACGCGGCCGGTTTCGCCCAGGCGCTGGCATCATCGGCCCCCAGCGAGAACATCGATCTGGTCAGCGGCGTGCTGGAACTGAAGCGCTACCTGTCGGTGCTGGTATCCGGTGAAGAGGTCGCGCACGGCAAGCCCGCGCCCGACCTCTTCCTGAAGGCCGCCAGCGAACTGCACGTCCCGCCAGCCCACAGCCTGGTCATCGAGGACGCGGTAGCCGGGGTGCAGGCCGCGCACGCCGCCGGTATGCGCTGTATCGCCGTCGCCGGAGCACGCGACCTGCCAGGCCTGCGCGCCGCCGAGTTGATGGTAACATCCCTGACCGAGGTAGACGTGGAGCGGGTGCGCGCCCTCGCTTGACAAGCCCACGATGGCATGGCACAATAAGTCCCACAACCATGGAGGTGTAGGGGTCCCGGTGGACCTCACCGTCTTCAAAACGGCTGGGGGGTCGCTCAGCGCGGTCCCTGGTGGGTTCGACTCCCACACGCCTCTGCTCTAGCTAATTCTGCTCTATTTTGTGCCGTCTCCTGTAATCGTGGAAGAGAAGCAAATTCTCTTCTCATCGTAGAAAAAGTACGCGCGCATTTGGAAACGTCCACGCTCTGTATGGAATACACTGTGCATTGTTCCCTTGTCGTTTCAGATGCTCGAAGAAAGGCAGAGATCGAAACTCCCTCTTGACTTAGAGCGCACCCTAAGGTGTACACTTTAGGTATGGAGCAAGCATTCACGATCCAGCAGGTTGCGAAGATGACCCATCTCAGTGAACATACGCTGCGTTATTACGAACGCCTTGGATTGCTTAATCCGATTGGGCGTGGGAGCAACGGCTACCGCACCTATTCGAGCAGCGATCTCACGCGCATTCACTTTTTGCGCTGTCTGCGCGCGACCGGCATGTCCATCCAGAAGATGCAACGCTATGTGAAGCTCCTGCGCCAGGGACCTCAAACGGCCGATGAGCGGCGTCTGCTGCTTGTCGCACACGCTCAAGAGGTCCAAGCGCATATCGCCGAGCTGCAGCAGAATCTTGAGATGATTGCACACAAGATTGCTTCTTACGACACATTTGGACAAGACCGGTAAGCGCGATCGCGTGCCGTGCTTGGAAGAGCGGGACTGCCGCCTCTTCTTTTCTTTGCGAAAGGGACTTTGCATGACGATTACTTCCCCATTCCATGCGCACTCCACAGATGGCGAGATCATCGCCGGGCACGACCTCACGGGAAAAACAGCGCTCGTTACGGGCGCCAGTTCTGGCTTAGGGATCGAGACGGCTCGTGCCTTGCTCTCGGCGCATGCCGA
>JALYVR010000033.1 GCA_030853145.1 Chloroflexota bacterium
GTCCATGTGGGCCCACACGGACTTGTCAACCACGCCCCTACCATCCCTCGCCTGCGACTTGTGCCTCATCCTTAAATGGAGTATCATCATCCCAGAGCCCAAACAAGCTTGCCGCCCACCCAGGACGGGAAAAATCCATACACCATCTGGGAGCCATACGTATGTCTGAAGCACGTGTGAGTGGAGGAACCACGGCACAACCTATTGAACCCGATACGCTTCCTCCGGTCGTGGGAGTCGATCTGGGCGGAACGCAACTACGCGTAGCGGTCATGCGTGGCGCGAGGCTGCTTTCGCGGGTCGGGTTGCTCACGGGGGAAGATCCCACGCCTGAGCGGATTATGCCCCGCATCTATGAAGCCATTCAGCTGGCGGTCAGCGAGGCAGGGACAACGCTCGCCCAGATTGCGGGTATCGGCCTGGGCGCGCCGGGTCCGCTAGACCACCATACCGGCGTCATCTATTCACCACCCAACCTGCCCGGATGGACACGCGTGCCAGTGCGCGATATGCTGCTGGAACATTTCAAAACGCGCGTTTTTGTCGAAAACGATGCCGATTGCGCGGCTTTAGGCGAACATATGTTTGGAGCAGGGCGGGGCGCGAAGAATATGGTCTACATGACAATCAGCACAGGCATCGGTGGGGGCATCATCCTCAATGGCAAGATTCTGGAGGGCGCGAGCGGGACGGCGGGGGAGCTGGGGCATATGACCATCGATTGGCACGGGGAACGCTGCAACTGCGGCAACATCGGCTGCCTGGAACGTATCGCCTCCGGCACGGCCATCGCGCGGCGCGCGAACGAAGTCATCGCCGCCGGGCACGGGAACGAATTGTTGGCCTTCGCGCGCTCCCTGCATACCGAAGCCGCCCGGCCGCTGGCACTCATCACCGGCGATCGCACTACGCAGGAGGATGTGTACACCGTCACTGCGCGCACCGTGAGCGAGGCCGCGAAGGCTGGCATTCCGCTGGCGCGCGAGATCATCGCCAGGGCGGCGGAAGGGCTGGGCGCGGGACTGGTCAATATCATTCACATCTTCAACCCTGAGGTGATTATTCTGGGCGGCGGCGTCACCCAGATGGGCGCGCAGCTCCTCTACCCCGCCCTACATATTGTTCACGAACGCGCCATGAGAGTACCACAAGACTCGGTGCGCATCGCCCTGGCGGAACTCGGGGCCAATGTCGGACTCGTCGGCGCGGGGGCGTTGATCTATTATCATGGGTAGAGGCCTATGGCAACGAACAAAGAACGGCTAGATAGCGCGCTGGTCAGGCGCGGACTGGCTCCGAGCCGCGAACGGGCGCAGGCACTCATCATGGCAGGCCAGATCTATATACGGACACCCAGCGGCGCGCGCCGGATGGAAAAATCCGGCATGCTTGTGCCGCACGACGCCGAGCTGTACGTCGCCGGACCAACGCCTGAGCTGAAGTACGCCAGCCGGGGAGGACTGAAGCTCGAAAAGGCCCTGGACACCTTTCAGTTGGGGCCGGAGGGACTGGTAGCCCTGGATGTCGGCGCCTCAACCGGTGGTTTTACCGATTGCCTGTTACAGCACGGAGCCGCCCGCGTCTATGCAGTGGATGTGGGGCATGGTCAACTGGCATGGCAACTACGCAACGACCCGCGCGTCATAGTGATGGAGCATTGCAATATCCGCCACCTGGCGACGTTACCGGAGCCGGTGCAGTGCGTGGTCATCGATGTCTCGTTTATCTCGCTGCGCCTGGTACTGCCCGCACTTGTTCCCTTGCTCGCACCCAGGGCGTGGATCGTCGCCCTGGTCAAGCCACAATTTGAAGCAGGCAAGGCCGACGCGGACCGGGGTGAGGGCGTGATCAGCGACCCCGCTATCCACCAACGTGTGCTACAGGAACTACAGGCATGGATACCGCTGCATACGCCGCTACAGGTGTGCGGCCTGACCGACTCGCCTATCTACGGCCGCGAAGGCAACCGCGAGTTTCTCCTGCACCTCAAGGGGTCGTAAATATCACACAGTCTCAAACATCGCAGTGGGACATGGCGCCCGCAAGGAGCGCCACTACACATAGGGCCGGCGATTGAAGATTGACGGAGCCAGTAGGGACATATCATTGCCTGCATAGGATTCTGATATAATGCGGTAAATGGTAGAGACACTAGACGCGCGGAAACGTGGCAGCGCACGCGCGAGAAAGAGATAATGCCCATGAACATCCCAGACATCGTCCTACCCGCTCAGTTCAACGCCGCCACCGCCTTCCTGGATCGCCATTTGACCGAGGGGCGGGGCGCGAAAACCGCCGTGTACTACGAAGGAGAGAGCTACTCTTACGCCCAGGTCGCCGAACTCGCCAACCGCGTTGGCAACGGGCTGCTCGACCTTGGTATCGACCTGGAGCAACGCGTGGCCCTGCTGCTGCTCGACTCGCCCCAGTTCGCCGCCGCCTTCTTTGGCGCAATCAAGATGGGAGCCATCCCCATTCCCCTGAACACCATGCTGCGACCCGATGACTACATCTACATGCTCAATGACAGCCGCGCGCGCGTCCTGCTGGTCCACGAAGAGCTGTGGCAACCGATCAAGTCCATTCTCCCGCAGCTCAAATACCTGCGCCACATCGTTGTCGTTGGCCTTGAACCCGCAGCCGCCGGCACATCCCTCGCCAGCGAGCGCGGACAGGTGACCCTCCACGACTTCGAGCAGTGGACCGGCGCAGCCTCCACGAACCTGGAGGCCGCCGAGACCTCGAAGGACGACAGCGCCTTCTGGCTATACAGTTCCGGCAGCACCGGCTTCCCCAAGGGCTGCGTCCACTTGCAGCACGACATGACCTACTGCACCGAATACTATGCCAAAAACATCCTGGGCCTTCGCGAAGAGGATATCACCTTCTCCGCCGCCAAGCTCTTCTTCGCCTACGGCCTGGGCAACAACCTGTATTTTCCGTTCGGCGTCGGGGCCAGCGCCGTCTATCATGCGGGGCGGCCGCTGGCGGAGGATATGTTCAAGGTCGTCGAGCACTACCACCCGACGATCTTTTACGGTGTGCCCACGCTCTACGCCAGTATGCTCGCTCTGCCGGACGCCGAGAAGCGCTTCGACTTCTCCTCGGTGCGGGCCTGTGTCTCCGCCGGCGAGGCCCTGCCCGCCGATATCCTGCGGCGCTGGCAGGAGAAGTTCACTGTCCCCATTCTGGACGGTATCGGCAGCACCGAGATCCTGCACATCTTCATCAGCAACCGCCCTGGCCAGATCCGGCCGGGAAGCACCGGCAAGATCGTCCCCGGCTACGAGGCACTCGTCGCTGACGAGAGCGGACAGCCGGTACAGCAAGGCGACATCGGCAACCTGCTCATCAAGGGTGACAGCACAGCGGCAACCTACTGGAACAAACACGAAAAAACCAAAGACACCATCAACGGCCACTGGATACACACCGGCGATAAGTACTACGTGGACGAGGATGGCTATTATTGGTACGCGGGGCGCGCGGACGACATGATCAAGGTCAGCGGGCAATGGGTCTCGCCGACGGAGGTTGAAGGCGCGCTGTTTGCGCATCCCGCCGTGCTGGAGGCGGCAGTGGTGGGCGACTTCGATAGCGATAAACTGGTCAAGCCCAGGGCCTATGTTGTACTCAAGCCAGGTTACGAGCCAGCGGAGGCCCTGGCGGAAGAACTCAAAACTTTTGTGAAGACGCGACTGGCCCCGTTCAAATATCCACGCTGGGTGGTGTTCCTGCCCGAACTCCCGAAGACCGCCACCGGGAAGACCCAGCGTTTCAAGCTGCGAGGCACGCCGCAGACCGAGCCATTGAAGCAGGAGTAGACGAAGGACGGCACAGGAAAGGAACGCGCCCCATGCAACAGGCCTATCGCGCACTGCGAGTCGTCTCGGAGGAGCAAACGATTCACATGGTACTCTCTCCCAATCCAACGAAGCTCATGCTGACCGAGCTAGCTACAGCCTGCTCCTCCCTGAACGCCGAGGGCCGCGGCGGCGTCAAAGCCATTGTCTTCGATTTCAGCGCCGAGACCACGCTGAACGTCGAAGACAGGGCACAACTGCAACCAGAGATCGAGAGAGCCTCCGCCGCCGTGCGTGCCGTAGCCGAGCCTGTGCTGGCCGTCGTGCGCACCACGCCATCGCCGGCGGCCTCCATACTCATTCAGGCTGCTGACCTCACGCTCGTAGCACATGATGCCCTGCTCCTCATCCCCGGACAGCACGGTACGGAGGGGGGTACTCTGCCGGGCATGCAGGCGGCGCGCATGGGATACGTCACCTGGTCCGTCCCGGCCCGCGAGGTGAACGCGGAGATGCGGCGTGTGCTGGATATGCTGCGCGGCAAGAGCGCGGCCGCCCTACGCAACGTCAAAGCTAGCATTCGCCTGAGCGCGGAGGCCATCGCGCAGCCGGACCCCACTACAGGCGCAGGGCTGCGCGATAGCGCCTCTGCCAGGCTGGAGGCTCTCAAGCGCGTCAACACGCTGTACCTCACGGAAGTGATGCAGACGGCGGACGCGCACGAGGGCCTGCGCGCCTTTTTGGAGAAACGCGACCCTGAATGGAAGAACCAGTAGGAATAGAGGATATGTCACAACACAATAGCGGAGAACACGACGAACACAATGACATGCATACCTGGACGACGCTTTCATATCAACAGGTACTCGACACCCCGCATCTACAAGTGCGTTGCGAGCAGGTCGCGCTTCCGCACGGTGGGCCGATCATCCCGGATTACTACATCATTGAGAATCGCGGCTTGGTTGGTATTGTGCCAGTGACCGGTGATGGGCGTTTTCTGATAAACAGGCAGTATAAGCACGGCATTGGCTTCGAGGTGCTCGAATTTCCGGCTGGCGGCATCGACCCCGGCGAGGAGGACCCGCTGGTGACGGCGCACCGCGAACTGATGGAAGAGAGCGGCTACAGTGTCGCCGGCAACGACATCGACCTGCTGGCACACATGTACGCCAACCCATCAGGCGCGCGCACCCGTATCTGGTGGTACCTGGCGCGCAACATCCAAAGGACCGGCGAGCCAAAGATCGATCCGGCCGAAGTCATCGAAAACCTGCTGGTCACGCCAGGAGAGCTACTGGCGCTGATCCATAGTGGCGAGTTCGCGGTGCCGGGACAGATCGCGGCAGCGTATATGGCGCTGGAACGGCTGGGGTATATTACCGCAAAGATGTAGTGCATTTTGCCTTAGTAGGCCGAGTGAGACTATACTATACAGGGGACTTTATGGAAGTTGTTTTCTGCTTTTTGGCTATAATTCACCTCTTTCTATTTCACCCAGTCTTGTTCTGTCTACTTCAGCCTCTAAGGCAAGGCGTTCCTGCGATATCCTATGCTCTGATCGTAACTTAGAAATAAGTCCGCCCAGAGCCTGTTTGAACTCTATGGTTTCCATCTGTGCTCCTGATAGTTGTAGTAAGTTAAAGAGCACGATATATAATGTTTACTGACAAGGCCACGGGATATATCCATCAGTTTTTGACAAAGTGGGCATATTTATTTCTGATACATTGAAAACAAAGTAGAGGGGGTGTAGCAAAGATAAGATAGGAGCCCTTTCTTACAGAAATTTTACAATTTAGCCACGCTTTCCACATCTTTTCGCGCTATACTAGAGAGCGTAGAAGCGAGGCAAGCCAAGACGATGAAGATACTGATCATTGAGGATGAAGCGAATATTGCTCAGCTTATCCGGCTGTACCTGGAGCAGGCCGACTACACGGTCGTTGTGGCCAGCGATGGGGTGGCCGGCCTGGAACTGCACGCGCGGGAGCAGCCCGATCTGGTGATCCTTGATCTGATGCTGCCCGCGCTCGATGGCATGGAGGTGTGCCGTCGCATTCGTGCCTGGGCAAACACGCCTATTCTTATGCTCACGGCGCGCCAGGGAGAAGAGGAGCGCATCGCGGGCCTGGAGCTGGGGGCCGACGACTACCTGGTGAAGCCCTTTAGCCCGCGCGAAGTGGTGAGCCGTGTGCGCGCCATCCTGCGCCGGAGCGGCCAGCCTGGCGTACACTTCAGGGCAGGCAGTGAGCAGGGACAGGACGCCGGCTCAAGCACCACAACGCCAGGGAAGCTGGCGCAGGACGGCGAGGAACTGCGCTTCGATAGACTTGTAGTGACCATTCCGGCGCGCCGCGTGGAGGTAAACGGGCAACGCGTCACGCTGACTGCCAAAGAGTTCGATCTACTCGTCGCGCTGGCCTCCGCCCCCGACCGGGTGTTTACGCGCGAGACACTGCTCAACCATGTATGGGGCTACAACTATCTCGGCGACGGGCGCACCGTGGATGTGCATATCGGGACCCTGCGCAAAAAACTGGAGTCGGTTGAAGGGGCGCCGCGCAATATCAAGACCGTGTGGGGCGTGGGCTACAAGTTTGAGCCAGAGATAGCCAGATGAAACAGACCCCGGCGCTCCCCCTGTTGAGCTTGCGCACAAAACTTGTGCTGAGCTACCTCGCGGTCGCGTTGAGCGCCGTCGTCATCCTGGCGGTGGCTGTTGTGCTAGCGATCAACAACTATTTTCTTACGGTTCAGGTAGAGCAGTTGCGCCGCCTGGCCACAACGCAGGCGCAATCTATTACCAGTATCTATGTTGTTGAGCAAAGCGACTGGCATAATATACCCTGGAGGAACGAGCCAAGCCCCTACCTTTTCCTGGTGGTGGACGCCACAAACAACCAGGTATTCTGCGAGCCGCCTCCCGGTACAGATAGAAGCGCCTGTAATGACCCCGCGCTCAGTCAGGCGCTCAGACAGGCTCTCCAGGGACAGGAGACCTATGGCCGCCTACCAACTTCCGCGAACATCACAGGAATTTATGATAGCTCGCCGCTCTACAACAACGGTCGGATCATCGGGGCCCTGTTCGTAGCCACGCCTGAATACGCGCCCTCGGATGCCTTCCTGGGGAATGTCAACCAGGCAATTCTGATTACAGGGCTGATGCTCACGGTTGTTGTCATCGCCTTCAGCCTACTGTTAGCGCGGCGGCTGACGCGTCCGCTGGAGTTGCTGACAGCCGCTGCCGACAAGCTGAAGGGCGGTGACTACAGTCAGCGCGTGATCCCACCCAGAACCCAGGATGAGTTGGGGCGACTGGCCCAGACCTTTAACGCGATGGCTGACACGATTGAGACTGATGTGAATGAGTTGCGCCACCAGGAACAGATGCGGCGCGACCTGATCGCCAACATCGCCCATGATCTGGCGACCCCCCTGACCGCCATTCAGGGCTTCAGCGAGGCCCTGGCAGACAACGTGATCCAGGCTCCCGACGAACGCCACGAAACGGCTCAACTGATCGCGCGCGAGGTGCAACGCCTGCGTCGCCTGGTCGCGGACATGCAGCAGATGTCCTCCATCGAATCGGGCCGCGCCCACCTCGATCTGGCCCCGCTCGATCTCTCCGCGCTGGTGGACGAGACGCTGACTGTGATGGAGCCTGAATGCACACAGGCGGGCATCACCCTGCACGCAGAATTCGCTGCCAACACACCGCTGGTGCTGGCCGACAGCGACCGCGTCGCGCAGGTGCTGCTCAACCTGATCGATAACGCGCGCCGCCACACCCCACCCGGCGGCAGCATAAGCATAGGCGCGCGCCCGCAGGGCAAAATGCTCACGGTATGGATACGCGATACCGGCCAGGGCATCGATCCCATCGACCTGCCACATATCTTTGAACGCTTCTATCGCGCCGATCGCGCGCGCACCGGCTCAACAGGCGGCAGCGGTCTGGGTCTCTCCATTGTCAAAGCCATCATCACTGCGCACGGTGGCACGATTGGCGCCACGAGCACGCCAGGACAGGGGGCCTGCATCATATTTACGCTTCCGCTGGCACCTGGAGCCGCGTAGAGGCTACGGCTCAGGTACGTTGAAAAGAAAACGTGACATCCATGAAATTTTGAGATTATAATAGGGTGAAACTTGGTCACTCCCCGCGTAGGGGCTCCACGGGCGAGGCAAGCCGTCGCCCCTACGCGGGGAGGGTCGAAGCAGAGATATTCTCTATCACAGTAGAACGGAAGGAGACAGCAGCCATGCCATTTGATAGCAGCCTGATTGGCAAGAGTTCGGAGCCGCGTACATTCGAGGTCCGCGAGGAGGCGGTGCGGCGCTTTATGGAGGCGGCCGGAGATCCGGCCCTGCAAAGCGGCGCGCCTATAGACTACGCGCCCTCGACGTTCCCGACCACCTTCCGCATCGGCATTCCCGGCGTAGAGCTGGATGGCTCGAAGATGCAGTTGATACACGGCGAGCAGTCATACAGCTACATCCGTCGCTTACGCGTGGGCGAGCAGGTCACCTGCACCTCACGCATAGAGGATATGCGCGAGCGTAGCGGCAAGAGCGGATCAATGACCATCGTCGTATCGGAAACCAGCGGCGTTGACCAGGAGCAGCAGCAGGTATTTACGGCGCGCAGCACCTTGATTGTGCGCCAGAAATAGGGTCCCGCCACCCGTTGACAAATCACAATACGAGGTATAGAATACGTTGCGTACAAAGTCTGTCACACCTTGCCCTCGTGGCGGAATGGTATACGCAGCAGCTTGAGGGGCTGTGCCTGCAAAGGCGTGGTGGTTCGAGTCCACTCGGGGGCATCCGCGCAATCGGTTGAACGGGGTATCCTTTACGGATACCCCTTCATGCGCCTGTTGACAGCACGCGCGCTCACATATACAATAGCCAATACAGAGCGCGCACGGTTCCATCGTGCATGGTCTTATAAGCCCTCGTGGCGGAATGGTATACGCAGCAGCTTGAGGGGCTGTGCCTGCAAAGGCGTGGTGGTTCGAGTCCACTCGGGGGCACCCGGTCATTGGTCCTTTCTACTACAAGGGATGCAATGATCTGTCACGGGCGACTAGCTCAGTTGGTTAGAGCGGCTGCTTTACACGCAGTAGGTCTGGGGTTCGAATCCCTAGTCGCCCACCTTAGAGTGGCTTGATAGGCTCATTCATAGCAAGCAAGACGAGTGTTATGGATGGGCTTTTTACATCGTTTTTCATGCACAAACCTACTGTGTTGATTTGGCTTCTAGTGGTTATTATATGTATTAGCTTTGCTATTGGAAGGCAAATGAGTGGAATATACGTTGGAGCACCTGTTGATACATGCGATCAAAAATGGTTGGAGTGGTGCTAAAGACCATTAAGTATGATAAGTATGAACCACCTTTTGTTTTATGGATAGTAGACAGCACAACTTCTCCTATTGGAAGTGTAGAGCTGTCTTTAGAAACAAGTTCATAGGTAGCAGCCAGTTGTATCCATGAGGTTCCTCCCATAGTGACCGTTTGTGGCATCGTGACTGATTTATAATGAGGTATGCGTTGTTCCCATGCTCGTTGCTCCTCTGCGCCTGCGCTTGGAGCGGAAGAGCTTGTTGCTGGCTGGGTGACGATATATATATCATTGAAAAGGTAATCTTCTGGTTCTGGGAAGCTCAAAAGGGCGAAATGAGGCTCAATTGAGATACTATCGCTACTCCCAAAGGCTTTCCAGTTTTGAGGATAGCCAAAAGAAAAATATTGTCCTGTATAGGTCTTTAAAGGGAGAAGACTATAGAGATCAAAAAAGTTTGAGATAACGCTGCCTATCTGCCACAAGAGAGAAAAGCAAAAAAAGAGGCATATAAGGACACGCAAAACCTTTTTTCGTTTCCTTACACGCGGTTTTTCTTGATCGGGCTTTGGCCTATCCACCTGAGACTCCTTCTCGCAGATATCGTTTGCTCAATTATTTGGCATAACGCAGACCAGCGTTTATGCTATATGTTATCTTGCCTTGATGATACCCACATGAGGTAATGGCATTTTTGGTCCTCACTTCCCCCCACTAAGCAAGAGAAGAATTTGTTGGACTCTGAAAGTGCTCTAGCGGCCGCGAAGTCATCCTCGCAAGTCGCTTGAGCACTTTCACCGGTTATTTGAGTTGTACTCCCAGCCCTCCAACCCTATTTTTTGTCGTACGTTACTTCGCCCTCGACCGTCGCCTATTCATGGTGATGGTGAGGCACAACGACAATAGTTGTTAGGGAGTAGGGGGGCAGGAATTGTACATAATCGGGCAGGATGCCAGGCTCGCGTATCGTGGTGATTGATGTACTCTTCTCCCCATAGAAGTTGGCAGTTGGGTTAGGACCGGGGGTAAATCCCGACCAGGACAGCCGGGCAAGATAGGCATTGCTGGGGTCCTTGTTAATCATGAGGACCGCGATATCGCCATTGGCCCGCCTGACGGCATAAGTGGCGACCAGGCCTTGCGTCGACAGGGCCCCGATCATCTGATCGCCCGGACCGCCTAGCTTGCTGAGCATTTGCAAGCCGTAGTAGGTCGGGAAGGGCGTATCTGCCAGCGGCTCACTGACCCCGTTGGCGGTTTCACCACTTGAGAGGATGCCGTAGTCGCCATAATTGGCGCTGCCATACAACGAGGGACTGTTGTTGTCTCCCGGCATGATGCCGTTATGCAGATCCCACCAGTCGACGTTGGCAACGCCGTTCTCGATCCAGTTCATGTAATTGTCAACCATGAATAAGGCGTTGACCAGGCTGACCGTCTGCTTGCCTGGATTGTAGGAGACCGAGTTGGTTTCCGTAACCATGATCTGGATGGCACTGGCATGCGCGCCACAGTACTGATTGATCTTAGAACGCAAGGTGGAGACCATGCTCGGTATGCTCGGCGTTGAGCTGACACTTGTGCTTTCGCCGTTCTCCGGCGCAGCCAACAACCCCGCGTCGCTTTCACCGCCAGGTCCCTGCGGATACCAGTGGACCACGACGAAGTCGGCGGCGGAACAGGCAATGGGCAGCACCGTGTCGTTCCAGGGCTGTGGAGACGAGGCGCTGGTCGCGCCATCGGGCCAGTTACCCGGCGCCGTGAGGACAAGACCGACCTTGATGGAGGGATCAACGGCTTTCATGGCCTGGCTATAGGCAACGGCATTGGTGGCGTAGGTCGCCGGTCCCAGTCCATGGAGATCATACTCCCAGGTAGCTCCGTAGGTGCCGTTACCATAGAGTTCGTTGCCGACCTCCCAGTACTTGATACCATAGGTGTGACCAGTACTGCTGCCCCCGGCATAGGTCGGCACCGGGCCGCTATAGCCAGGACCACCTTTATTGGCGTACTGCACCCAGCCAGCGGCTTCCTGGGGCGTGCCCGATCCATAGTTGACAGTAATCATGGCCTGCGCGCCAGTGGCCTGCACGACACCCATGAAGGCATCAAATGTGTCGCTGGGGGTGACGCCACCGCAGATCGAGCAGGGCACTGCGGTATTCGACTGCCACTTATAATAGTCAGAGGTCGAGCCGCCTGGAAAACGCATCACCTTGACGCCGGCCTGTTGCAGCATATTTGGTATGCCTGCATCGAGCAGGTGACTATCCCAGGCGGCCGTGTTGATGCCCAACGCAGTACCAGGGATAGTCCCGATGGAGGCGCCAGCATTAATAGATACCTGGACACCCTTCAACGACTGTTGCTGTCTGCTCGCTGCGGCAGCATTTGAGGGGCTGGCAACTGTCACAACGAGCGTCGCGCTGAGAATCAGGATAGATAACGCGATCCGTCCACTCCACCTGCGCGACAGGTGAAGATGTCCGAGTTTCCCTCTCATGGTCCATTTCTCCTTCTTCTTTGAAGCAAGCACTACTGTTTCTTGATAACGCACTTTAGATGAATGGACTGGCAAAGCACCTCCTTTTACATAGCCACTCCTCTTCAGGAGCAGCTCTTTCTCTCCCTTCATCATGACAGGAGGACATAAGTACAACAATACGTATCTATCTATGGCGGAATGTAACGCGTAGGGCGTGGCTTCAGCTCCTCTTGTCCGCCGGCAATGTCTCGCCGGTCATGCCGGAGGCCCATCCGCCCCATGGGGTGACTGGCGAGGCAAACCACGCCCTACGGGAACGCCTATGGGTATAGTTGCGCCACACGATTTACGCACCGTGAGAGGTGTCGGCAAGAGAATATGCGGGAGCTTCGTCTCCTGCTCGCCAACCGCATACTGAGCCTTGCCTCGACCGGCAGAAAGGGAGGCGCGTTGATTAATCAGCGTAAGCAACAGTTGCGCGGCGCTGCGCCCCATCTCTTTGAACGGCTGATGAACAGTAGTAAGGGCCGGTTGCACATGAGCAGATGGCGGAATGTCATCGAAGCCCACCAGCGCTACATTCTGCGGAATATGCACGCCCAGTTCGTCTGCTGCTTGCAGGACTCCGTAGGCGGTGAGGTCGTTGCTGGCGAAAATAGCCGTGGGTGGCTCTGACAGCGCGAAAAACGTGCGCGCGCACTGATACCCACCTTCGCACTGGTAATTCCCTTCCAGCACAAGCATAGCATCCAGGGGAAGGCCGGCATCGCTCAACGCCTGGCAATACCCTTGATAGCGATCATGCGTACACTGGAGTTCAGGGAGACCCCGAATAAAACCGATGCGGCTGTGTCCCAGGTCGAGTAAATGCCGGATCGCTATGTAGGTTGCGGCGGCATTATCAATGCCCACCTGGGGCAGCTCCACATGAGTAGCGACGTGGTTAATTAACACGACCGGGAGTCCCTGCCTGTGGAGTTCTACAAGATGGTGGGGAGACTGCATATGTAACAATGCCAGAATACCCACAGCCATGTTCGTAGCCAGCATACGGTCGATGACCAGGCTGAAATCTTTTTCCGGGGAGGCGCTATACAGAATAATCTCGTAATGCGTATCTTCCACGATAGCCGCCACACCCTGTAAGACATCGGTGACCAGTTCCCAGGTCAGGGCGGGCACGAGGAGACCGATTAAGCGGCTATGCCCTTTCGCCAGGCCAGTCGCGGCAGCATTGGGAATAAAGCCATGTTCCTGCATGACGCTGAGGATGCATTCGCGTGTCTCACGATCCACTTTAGGGTGGGCATTGAGTACTCGTGAGACGGTTGATTTGGAAACGCCCGCCAGGCGCGCAATATCGCGAATGGTCAGCTTCGTCGTCATAGGTTGACACCCCAGATCGTATCTCCCTGGTCGATCAAACCCGTGGGAACGGTCCCACTTCTATTGTCAATAATAGAGTGAAACTGGGCATATGTCAAGAGCCGACGCGGGCGAGGCAAGCCATCGCTCCTACGCGGACCAGGGCGCGTCTGCGAGTTTCAAAAAGCCCCGGTCCTCGTTCAACCATCAGCGAGCAGGCTTGAAGGCATAGAGATTCCCGTCAAGGTTGCCTACATACAGCCTGCCGCCGGAGATCACCGGCGCACCGTAGAAGAGGTTTTTTGGATCCACAAAGCTGAAGAGCGTGTTGCCAGTTGACGAGCTAACAATGAGCACAGCGTGGCCCTGGCAAACAACAACCAGTCCTGGCACTCCCATCGTCGCTCCCAGCACCGGACCCGACAGCAGGCAGTGCGCCCAGATGATCGCGCCAGTAGCTGGATTGAGCGCGCGCAGACCACCGGCACAGCTTTGACCGCCGATAAGCGTATGACCACCGGCCGTGTAGAGCGTGGTCCCATCCCAGGTGCTCGGCGAGATACTGCCATCGCCACACTGCGGACACCCTCCCCCGCCAGTAGCTATCTGCCTTGTCCACACAGAGCCAGCGGAGATACTGCTTCGACGAAAGGCGTAGTACACGCCATTTTTATTCGCCACACCCAGCATACTCGTAGTGGACCCATTGATGGTCGCGCTGAAAAGCGTCGGCGTGGAGCCAAAATCGCCATCGGTTCCCCGTTGGGACGGGGGAACTTGCCACGAACTGAGGGGAGCCAGCGAGGTAGCATTCAACTGCACCACGGCAAACGTATATGGCTCCCTTGACAAACAGGGGCCATCATTCCCCGTTGTGACATACAGGAGATTCTTTGCTTCATCAATCGTTGGCGTTGACCAGATACCGCCCCCGGTACAACCAGCGGGTACCACATGAAAGGTCTGTTCAATAGCCCCGCTCGTGGCATTCATCTCAAACAGCGCCCCCTGGACTAGCGGGCAATCTCCCAGGGATGCTAAGCCAACGTAGACATGGCCCGCGTACACCACGGGTGAACTCCAGATGAAGCGCGCCGGAGACGAACCGAGCACTGTTCGCCAGATGATCGTTCCGCTCATAGCATTCAGCGCGTAAAATGTGCCGTTCCCGCCGCCCACAAAGTCTATCAGAGTGCTACCGACCGTGGCAATGGTCGCGGTGCTCGTCACCCCAAATGTCGCTGTAAAGCAGCCCGTACTGTACGTTACTCCCAGGTAGGTCGCCCAGAGGCTCGCGTTGGTATTGCTATCTGTGGCATGCTCATAGCCATCCCCCGATCCCCAGAACACACGCCCATTGGTCACCACAGGCTGGGTAGAAATAGAGCTGGCAGCGCTGTGGGTCCAGAGATGCCGCAAATGAGGCGCCGTCGTCGGCTTAATCGCGGACTCCAGCGCATTATACCCACTATGGGCATTATCACCCAGGTATGTCGTCCAATCCCCTGCCGTCGACTGTGACCCTCTTGTTGCCATCATGGCAGGTATCGTCACAAGCCCCAGGACTGTACAGAGAAGCGCTAGCACCCCCGCTACGACCCCCATATATATCCTCGGCAGCATGCTTCTCGTTGTTACAGACATGAACTTTCCTATGCACTACTTCTATTGTATATTATATCCCGCCGTTAAAAATACCCGTAGTACTCTGTCAAGCTTCAATGCGCGGGTGAGACGGCCCTCTCCCATGAGTTACCCCGAATTTTTGAAACACCCATTCAAAAAACGAGGGTGCAGGGAGCGGAGCGTCCCTGCCG
>JALYVR010000541.1 GCA_030853145.1 Chloroflexota bacterium
GGTATGCTATGCAATCAGGACCTACAACGAATGATCCTTCTCTCCAAGGGGAACTCAAAGCAGGCGAGCAGGTGCTCTGGCAGGGAAAACCAGATCTGGCACACATGGTCAAGACTGGCAACCCAAACGTTCCTCTCATTCTCGTGAATAGCGTTTTGGCAATCATCCTGCTTGCTGTCACGCTCTTTCTCGCGCAACTTTTTTATGAGGAGAGCGTTGTTTCCAGAACGCTTGTGGGAACAACGCTTCTGTTGGTGCTTATCTGTATACTTTCCCTGGGTTTCTGCCTCTATGCCATTTACCGGCTCTTCAAGCAGCGCTGGCAAACTGTTTCAAACTTAAAAAAAACGCTTTACGCGATCACCAATCAGCGTGTCATCGTGATCACCCCACGAAAAAGGGCTTGGCCGTGAACTCTTGTACTCGCGATGATATCGGCCAGATTAACCGCGTCGAAACAGGCGGCGGCTGGGGTAATCTAAGTTATGGTAAAGCGCGACATATCCAGCGGGGAAACCGCTTGTTTACCGTCGCGGAAACACTCCAGGGGATTCCCAATGTACGCATGGTGGAAGATCTTCTGAGCACAACATTCAAGAGCGTTCCGCGCTGATGGCTGACTTTTCAGCTTATTTACCACACACCGAATAGCGTGGCAGGGCCAGATAAAAGGTAGACCCCTGGCCAGGAATGCCTGGACTCTCCAACCAGATGCGCCCACACATAGCTTCTATCAGTTGGCGGCAGAGATACAGGCCCAGGCCAGCTCCGCGCTGCACGCTGTTGAGCGCGCTATCCAGGCGCATAAACTTGGTGAACAGTCTGGGCTGATCTTCTAGCGCAATCCCCGGCCCCCAGTCCCGCAGAGCAATCACCACATAGTGATCAGCAACTCCCTCTGCTGGTTGTTGAGTCATAGAAGGGAGGCGTTCGCGCAGTTCCATGCTCGTCATACATGCAGCCGTGATGGCGATCTTTGAAGCGGCGGGCGTATATTTGAGCGCATTGCCAACCAGGTTGAGCAACACCTGGCGCAGCCGCAGATCGTCCGCCCACACGGCGAGATCACCGGCGATCTGCGTCTCAATAGGCCGTTCCTCGCGCGCGATGGTTGGCTCCAGTATCTCCAGGATGGCCTCCACCGCCTGCGCAACATGTACCGCTCCCAGTTGCAGAGTCACGCGGTCCTGATCGATGCGGCTGGTATCCATCACGTTGCCCAGCAGCAAGACCAGCTCCTCACACGCGCGGCGGGCATTGTTGAGGAAACGCATCTGTATCTCGGTATCCAGGCTTGCGCCAAAACTTCCAAGTAGTTCAATATAGCCCTGAACCGCCGTCAAAGGAGTACGCAACTCGTGCGAAGCGGTCATGAGGAAATGATTCTTCAAGCGCTCGGATTCCTGCGCCTGTGTGAGCGCCGCGCGCAATTCGACATTTAAACGCGCGTTGGTCATGGCAATGCCAGCCTGGACCCCGATCTCTTTGAGCATCTCCAGGTGGCGCCGGCTATAGGCGTACTGTTGATAGCTCTGCGTTGAGAGGAAGCCCAACGGTTTTCCACTGTAACGAATAGGCACAAAAAGCAAAGATTGTGAAGGACGGTCGTTCCCAATGGTATCATCGATCTCCGCCGGGTCATCTGCCGTGAAGCGTTTATAATCTTCAGCCGTAGACATAAGGCGCCCTACCGTATCCTCAAACAGGAGTTGCCGGGTCTGAGGACGAAAGATCACATATTCCGCGGGTGGGTATTCCACCTCCTCATCCACCAGGAAATCCATGACCAGGCTATCGCTGGCGCTGTAGTAACGAGTCACAAAAAACACATCCGCTGGCATCACGCGCCGCACCTGCTCATAGATGGTGCGGTAGACAGTTTGTAGATCGCGCTGGGCATCGGGAGAGGAGAGGACGCGTCCAATCTCGATGAGCGCGGCACGTTCTTCGCTGCTCTGACGCGCCTCCTCATAGAGGCGAGACCCCTCAATAACGACCGCCGCCTGGTTAGCAAACAATTCGAGCAGGGCCATGGTCTCAAGAGTGGGGCGCAGGGCGTTGAGCGGAGCGCCAGGCAGTAAAAGACCCAGGAGTAAATTGTCGCCACTGACGAGCGGAACGACCAGCAGGTCCTCTGCTCGCCAGGAGAGCGCTGAAGGCAGGGGTTGATCTGAAGGCGGTGGAGTGGGGATAGGATCATTATGGGCAACGAAGAAACTGGCAATGTCGTCGCTCCTGCGTAGCGGCGCCTCTGATGGAATAAAGTAGGATTCGCTGAGGCGATAGTCCTGCTGGATCAGTTGCGCGACCACGGCATCCGGGAGAGGATGCCGGCGCAGGTATGTTTCTTCCTCCGCGCTCATGCCCGAAGCGGCCCAGGCACGGAAATACCCTTTGCCATCGGACAAATACAGGGCCGAGTGGCCAAAACGCAGCGCTTTGCATGATGCCTCGGTCACTCGTTCCACCAGCACGCCAGTATCCATGTGCAGTCGCAGTGAGGAGCCGATGTCGGTAATATACCTGAGCACCTCACGTTGATGCTCTAAAAATGTCTCGGATGGCTGATCTGGCACCCGTATGTCGCTTCCGGGGAAATCCAAAGGGACATCAAATTGATTCACTCGCTAGCCCTCATACAAACACAAACATTTGATGCACGTTTGCTTGTCATTATACCATATGTCATCGGCATAATTGACATAAAGGGAAAGCGTCAGGCACATCCCTACATAGCGTCTACCTCTTCCGCCTGCGCCTCGACATGTTGGATCTCGGAGGGATCGCGCACATCGATCTCCAGCTCTCCATCGAGCGCGCGGACATGCACCTCGCCCTGCTTGGGAATGTTCGCCATCAGAATACGCAGGCTCAGGGGGACAGTCAGAAGGCGCTCAATTACGCGCCGCAGGGGGCGGGCGCCCTGGGTCTGACTAAAGCCCTCTTTGCACAGCAGATCGATGGCGCTCTCCTCCGCGTGCAATACCAGCCCCTGCTCCAGCAGGCGGATCGCCAGTTCATCCATTTGCAGGCGGGTAATCGCGCGCGCCTGCACCTGGCCCAGAGGATGAAAGATCACGACTTCGTCAATGCGATTCAGGAACTCCGGGCGGAACGTCTGGCGCAGGCGATCCATCAGGCGTTCGCGCTGCATCTCCTCGGCTGTCCCCTTGGCGGAGGTGTGGAAGCCGCTGGGCATCGTACGTCCCAGGGTATCGGTGCCGACGTTGGAGGTCATGATCCAGATGGCATGCTGTGCGTCCACCGTATGCCCCTGAGCATCGGTGAGGCGGCCGGCATCAAAGACCTGTAAGAAGAGATCAAAGACCTCTGGATGGGCCTTCTCCACCTCGTCCAGCAACACCACACAATGCGGGCGGCGGCGTAGTTTGCCCGTGAGTTGGCCCTCTTGATCGTACCCGATATAGCCGGGGGGGGCGCCCACCATGCGCGAGACCGCGTGCTTCTCCATGTACTCTGACATGTCGATGCGAATCAGGTGCTCGTCCGAGCCAAAGACCTCGGCCGCCAGCGCGCGCGCCAGTTCGGTCTTGCCGACGCCGGTTGGCCCCAGGAAGAGAAAGACGCCCACGGGCCGGTTGCGCGGCTTTAGCCCGGCCCGCGCGACCTGAATGGCCTGCGCCACGCGCGTGACCGCTTCATTCTGGCCGATCACGCGTACCTTGAGACGGCTCTCCAGGTTCAGCAGGCGGTCCCGCTCCTCGCGGCCCGGCGCGCTCACCGGAATACCTGTGCGCCCTGAGATGATCTCCGCGATCATCGCCGCGGTGATCACAGGCTCTTCGCCCAGCTCATCCCTATCATCCTGCTCAACCGACTCATCGTCCACCGAGAAGACGCGCGCCTGCGAACAGGCTTCATCCAGCACGCTACAGGCTTTATCGGGGAGGCGCAGATTGGGCAGGTACTGGAGCGAGAGCTGGACCGCCGCCTGCAACGCCTCTTTCGTAATGCTCACATGGTGATGCATCTCGTAGAGATCGCGCATACCCGTAAGAATCTCCAGCGCCTCTTCGGGCGAGGGTTCCTCGATGATAATGGGGCGCAGGCGGCGCTCCATGGCCGCATCCTTCTCGATTGTGCGGTACTCCTGTGGCGTCGTGGCGCCTATGCAGCGCA
>JALYVR010000034.1 GCA_030853145.1 Chloroflexota bacterium
GCCTTGATGACAAGGATCAACCCGATGAGAATAGGGAGAATAAAGACGACGAAAAAGCCTATCCGGCCTGCTATTTGATCACTGGTCATCGTTTTGCTCCTGCCCTATTGGTTCGGCTCGGGGAGGCCCATCGTGTTCAATAAGAAAATTGATTCATCGCCATCAAAATACCTATGAGGAAGACAAGCACAGGCGCAATGATAAAGAACCAGCCGACGATCTGGTAGATCGTGATGGCGCGTTCGCTCGGTTCGAGATCCTCTCCCCCATACTCAGATAGAAAGCGCAAACGCCAGCGGATCAAGGTCTTTGCCTTAATGACAAAGATCAACCCAATGAGAATGGGGAGAATAAAGAAGACACAAAAGCTTACAATCCCGCCTATTTCATCATTGGTCATTGTTATGCTCCTGACATTTCTGACGGTCCTGCGAAAGCACTGGCCTTCCTGTTGGTTCGGATCGGGGAGGCCCATCTTATTCAGAGCGGAGCGTGATTCAAGGCTGCAGAAAGAATCGCGAGGAAGAGAATTACAGGCACAATGATAAAGAACCAGCCCATGGTCCGGCACATCGCGACAGCGCAGCCGCTTGGTTCAAGGTCCTCTCCCCCATACTCAGACAGAAAGCACAAACGCGCGCGGACCAGGGCCTTCGCCTTGATGACAAGGATCAACCCGATGAGAATAGGGAGAATAAAGACGACGAAAAAGCCTATAAAAGCACCGATGTCATCACTGGTCATTGTTTTGCTCCTCGCGGTTCTGCGAAAGCGCTGGCCCTCTCTTCTCTTCCTATCTACGAGAATTTATAGTAGGTCGGTGTAGAGATGGGTTCATTGCCTGCAAGCGTTTGCCCTCCCTGTTGGTTCGGGTCAGGCAGACCCATCGCGTTCAGAAAGGTACTCTGATCATAGCGGATAGTCTTACCATAGAAGAACGGCCATTGAAGAGAACGTTTCCACCCAAACGTCGCTTCTCCTGGCTCCTCCGGTACCGCTGCTAAAGTACGTTGGCCTATGACCTGGTCAGGACCAATAGGAGGAATAGTATTATAGTAACCATCTGGATTAGCGAAGTTAACATTATTGTCTTTAGTAAGCGCAACAGGAGCCGCCCAGCTCACAACGACCTCTCCTGCTGCCCCCAGCGCGCCCCAACCGCCGCCAGTTACGCCCCCTACGACAATCTCGCCCGCGTCGATGGCGAGGCCGGCCCAGTCGGCGGGACTCTGAGGGATAATCGAGCCTTGTCTGTCTCCCGCGTTCGCATCTCCAGGAGCCACAAAGTCGATGTAGTTCGTCCCGACTGCCGGTACCTGCGTGATCTGCGCGCCAACCAGTACCACGTTCTGAACATGAAATGGCAGATTGCTTTGGGTCATCATTGTCTGGACGATGTTATTGCCACCCTGGTAGCCCAGGATCGTGACCTGAGGATCCTTGATCCCATGTGTTTGCTCGTAGTTCGCGATGGCTTGCTTGAGCAGTGCCGCGTTCTGCTGATCGCTCAGACCATCATTGAAGGTGTTGACCGCTACGACCAGGCCGCCATTATGGGTCTGGTAGATCACCACCGGCGAGCCGTTGGGCGCATGGATCAGATCCTGGAGGAGTTCGCCTACGGTAACCTCGCCCGTAGCGGCTGCCCACGCGATCTCGTCCTTGTAGATGACGATCTGTCCGACAATTGCAGGATACCAGGATGTAATCGCGTCGTGGATATTGTTGTAGATCTGCTCTAGCTCATACTTGGCTTCTTGCAGGTAATTGTTCTCAGTCACAACCTGGCTATCGTGTTGTTGTTTGTACGTTTGCGCTTCATAGGGGTTTCGGCTTTTCATCATGTCATACGTATGCTGATAGTTAGCCATATTCTGGTTGGAGGTGTATGTGATATCACGGTGGGCACATATTTGGTGAGCTGAGACAGGCCCTCAATGAATAAGCGCGTGACATCATCAAACGTTGCCATAGCGAACTCCTCCTATTTCTGCAGCGGGCACGCGTACTGGCGACCGCTCTTTATTTAGGCTTAGGCAAAGTCACCTGGGCCGGTCCTCCCGAAGTAGGAGTGAACATAGCCACAGTCCTGATATCGTACATTTCAGCCGCATCTGCACTCCCATGCAAAGCATCGCCTATGCCCTGGCGATTCTTGAGACCGCAGTATACGCAGCAGTATGCACAGTGGTGAACTGATAGAGAGCCTGGAATAGCTGCGAGGGAAAGTTATTATCGTTAATCCGGTTGAGGGTGTTCTGAAAGTCCTCGACGGTATTTGGCCCCGGACCCATGAGCGCCTGGGCATCCTGCTTCATCTGCGCCCCTACGTCACCGACAGGGCCAGTATCCACGATAATCCTGTCAACAAACATATGTCTATCACTCCTTTACCAGCATATATCGTGCTAAAAGACAAATAAACATCTAGAGGTAGAATAGCATATGTTACTCACTTTTGCAACATATCTAGGAGAAATAAGAGGAAGAGGCTATTGAAAAGGGTGAAACCTTGGAACAGGGCACCCGCCAGGGACCCGCCCGTACATGTCTGACCAGGCGGAGGTGACGTGGCAACGAGGATGAGAGCGCCGACAACGCGGGTGCCCTGCTCCAAGCACGACATTGGTAAATAGCTGGAGAGATTATTCGTTCTTTCCAACCATAATTTCAGTTGATTTAATAATAGCCACGATCTCGTCTCCCTCTTTGAGGTCGAGATTCTCAGCCGAGGTGCGGGTGATGGCCGAGACGATCTCCTGACCGTCGGCAAACGTCATGACCACCTCGGCCATCACGGAACCGAGCTTGACGGACTTCACTTTTGCGCGCAACTGATTGCGGGCGCTGAAACGCAGTGACATAGCACTATTCTCCTTTTTTCTTCATCTGCCACAAAAGCTGGGCACAGCGACCCCTCTCTTGCTACGATTTCACCCAGGTATCATACACTACACTGCCAACTCTGCGCGTGCAGAACGACCGCCAGGGCAAGGCATTCGTTGCTACACATGATGGGTCGCACCGCTTCAGGCAAAGAAAAAATGGGCACGCTGGCATATCAAGACCCAGGATTACGAAAAATCCGGGCAGGTGAGTCCCAGGTAATCGGCGGCTGTCTCCCAGTCGAACTGAAGCACGCCCGGATAGAGGTTCATTTCCGGGATCAGGAGTATCCCGCCATCATCCAGCGGCCGAACAATATGGGCAGGAGCTGCCAGGACATACGCTCGCCCTCCCAGCTTCTGAACCATTTCGGGTCCGAAGAGGTTAATTTCATAGAGCCACTTCGGCGTGAACGCGTCGATCTCTTCTCGTGGTGTTGGGGGAATGATGCCGTTGTGATTAAAGGTATAGGCATACATAGGATGCCAGAGGTTGTAGATCACTTGCGTGATCCCCAGCCAGTGTTCAAATGCCTCAATAGCTTCTTGATGATCCACTTTGTGAAAGAATTGCTGATCGAAGGTCGCGTCAAGTGAGGGTCCTTGCGGCTGCCATCCCAGGGTAAATTCGAAACCCCGCATGGGACCGTCACGGTGAATCGCATACGCATTCACGGCAAGTTTGTCCAGACGGTGCGTGCAGAACCGCTCGATCTCGACCTGGAGCTGCGGCGAGACGCCGGCAGTCATGGAACGGGCCAGTTCAGGAGCACTCGCCTGCTCCTGTGCCAGGTCCCTGGCCTGCTCTGATGAGAGATTGCGCCAGCCGTGCCAGTCTGGGTGGATGATACCCCACCAGGCTGTGAATGCTGCCGAGTTCTCGCTCTCTGCGACCAGGACGTATCCCACGTTGACGATCTCATTGATCAGCCGCTGAACGGTCTGAGCATGGTAGAGTTCTTCGCGGGTATGGATCTCAAAAAAGATGCTATTCATGCTATTCATGTTGTGAGTCCCTTTCTACTCTTCTAGCGAGCACGGCTGTAGGATTAGCCACCAAGATTTGGGTTCGTTTTTGTCGGATCAGGATCAGGCCAGTATTTGACCTCGACCCCTGCATTTTTGAAAATTTTCGCCAGATCTTCCGGTATCCGTCCATCCGCCGAGTCAAAATAATAGATGATTTCCTCACCTGGATACTCGCGCTTATACCGCTGAATTTGCTTGAGAATACGCTGAATCGTTGTTTTATCATCTTTGCCTATCTTTGTCATCAACGCGTCAAGATTCGCCTGACTCTGCCAGTTGTACGATTTTGCTTCAATTACGGTGCCATCTGTCAGAATAATATCGGCTGCTGCCTTATTGCTGGGATCGGTGGCTTCAACTCGTGCAATCTCCGCCTGATTGGCAACAATCCAATTCAACTCGAAAACATACCCCTGATAGTCGGTTTTCGAACCATCAGCAATAGGATACAGTACCCGGTCAATACCAGGGATGTGGCTTACTTGTAGATACGCTGCCCAGATGGCTGGGATATCCTTTGCATGGCTTTTGTAAAATTTCGCAATCTGTTCCTGACTCAAGCCAAGAGCAATCAGCTTTTGCAGACTTTGCCGAATCTGATCTGGAGTCATCCCGCCAGCAAGCAATTTCTTCAAAATATCACGAACTTGCTTTTCAGTAAGCCCTTGTTCTAGTAAGGTGGCGATCACGTCTGGTGGAATATCGGGGAACTCCTCTGTCAGCTTTTCCAGTGAAGCCAGCACGACAGCGATGGTTATCCCTATGCCGACACCAATACCCAGCTTTTTGAGGAAGTCGCTGCTATCCCCATTCGGTTTCTTCGGCGACGGCGGCAGTTGTGGCAGCGGATCGCCGATCACCGTGCTCATGGCCTGGGTCCACTCTCGCTCGGCAACCGCCAACGCCGCCTGCGCCTGCTGCACCTTGGCCTGGTCAGCATTGTGCGTGAGCGCGATTGCTCCTGCGACCAAGGTGACACCCACCGCGACAACATCCCATGGTACATCGAAGCCTCCCTGAGCCACCGCCCCTGCGTCAACGGCGCCGGCAAATCCAGCTACATTCTCCACGGTATGATCTTGCTGGGCGGCGATGCTGTCCAATTGCTGTTGAAGCTGATGTGCGATCTTTTCACCGGCCTGGGCAGCTTCCAGCAAATGCCCAACATAATCGGCTCCGCTCCCACTCAAGGATTGCTCCGATTGCAAGATGCTCCCTGTAATGTCAGCCAGCGCCATAGACCCGCTGCCCTGCATGGCGATCCCACCGTCGGAGCCGGTCAGCAGACCCGCCATGATGTTCGAGAAGTGCTGCATACAATCGTTGTGTATCTGATTCAGGGGAGCGGTTTTTGTATGAAAATCAAGCAGCGGCTGAATGACCGTCGCTTCGATGGTTGCTTTTACATCCGCAAAACTCATATGCCTTCTCACTTCCTTTATGAATGGCATGCAGGTGAGTTAAAAAGCCTTAGGGAACGTTGCCATGCCCTCCTGGGGTGAACATATGTGCCATGCCGTTATCTGTACTCTCTACGGCGTTAACCGCATCGAAGAGCGCGGATGCCATATCTATCTGCCAGTTATAGGCAGCATCTAATCGCGCGATATATGGCTTGAGCAGATCCATCACAGTTCCCTGCATGGCGGGTTCGAAGGTGTTCAGGACGTATGATTGAATCTGTTGCCAGGCAGCGTCATGTTGCGACTGAGAATAACTAACTTGGGCCAGGACTTTCGCTGCGGTTTCACGGATGTGTTCTGGAGGAAAAATGATCACATCACTTGAAGTATCGTTGCCGCCAAGGGGTTCTTTCGGCATAGCGCTTTTCTCCTTGCGATACCTTAAAAACGGAACAATTCTAAATGACTATGTACAAATACATAGATATAATACTTATACGATTGTTTCTCGCCTTTATTTATAACATCTATTTTTGTGTAATTCAATAGGAGGCATGCACAACTGAGCCAGATCGAGTGAGTTACGCTGAGACAGTATCTCACCAGCAAATATGGGCGTAGCGCAGGGGAAATCCAGGCTATCCTCAACAAGCTGGACAGAAGGAACCGCGGCTGGTGTAGCCTGCCCGACCAGAACTATACTCCGTAATCCGCTGCGAGAGGAACACAAAAGAGAGACAAACGCGTTCTGAGAGAGAGGAGAAGAGCGTTATGAGACATTACACCGAAGGGATCATTTTTATCCCTACCCAGCTTCTTGCCTCGCGCAAAGCGCTCATCGAGCGTATTCTGGCTTTTATTGGAGGACCACAGCAGATCTTAAACCAGAAAGTCGATCTCCTGTACGAGAATGTCAGCGGTCTCAGTCTGGTGGACACGCTGGAACGACTCAGCCAGAGTGACGAACCTGGATCGTTTTACATTGATCTGGGCGGCTTCACCACCGACATCTGGTTTGAGCAGCCGCAGCAGGGATACTGCTGGCTCGTGTTGATGGTGAATAAGTATGACTTTCTTGAAATAGAAGGGGACCCGGCAAGAGTGGAGAGCTTTGCGGCAGCCTGGGTGCGCTTCTGTGAGGCGATGCAGGCAAGCGCTGCCGTCTTCTCCAAAGCAGTGTATGATAGGACACAGTGGATCGAAGAGCACCTGGCCGCTTTACTCAGCCGTGATATGGCAACGTTTGTGACAAACGTGGACTGGCGAACCTATCTCGAACCAGAGTTAGGCCGGCTCTGGCGCGAGCAGGAGCAAGAGCCACACAGGTATTTCATCCGCGCGGAGGAACTACCTTCGGGGGCGCTGCTCATAGAGGCAGGAGAAGGCTCGAATCCCGAAATGGGGGATGAGGATGCGCTGTATCACGTGCGCTTCTTGATTGAACACCTCACACGCCATCCAGAGGTGAGCGGCAGTGAGCGTCTACTTAAGACGCTCTACCAGGAGGAGAAACGTCTGCTGCGCATCAATGATGATGCAGATTATGGCAAGCATAGGAACAATGCCTACTATGATGCTGAAGGGGCACGGGAGTCTCGTATGATCCTGGGCGAGGTCCGCGCCACCTGGCTCTGCGCGCTGGAGCGTCCCGGATTGGTGGGGGTGCAGCAGACATTTGCAAGCGAGCCGGGCCAGGCCGAGGTGGTCGTCCCGATTGTTGCTGAGGAGGGCCGCGAGTGGATCATCGCCACGCTGCGCCGCCCGTTCGATCTGAATGCGGTGGACTGGAATGATCCGCAGACGGGATTACAGGGGCGCGTCCAGCGGATGCTGGCGGCGGCACGGCAGCACCCGGTTAGGGGAGAGCCGCCGCGGGTGGTGGTCTTCTTCTGGCGTGGGGTCTCGCCTGAGGTCCGCGCGGAGTTGAGCGCCTGGGGCGCGGGCGTTGAGGTGGCCGATCATTTGCCGGTCCTGCAGGAGTAAGGGAGTAAGGTTGCTGGTGCCAACGTCGGGGTCACAGGGCGCAGGCCAGCGGCGCCCTGCTCTTTCGTGTAGGGTTTTTTTGCATAACCCCCCGAAACGGTGCACTCAGCTTCGACCAGGCATCTCCTTCATCCACATCGATATGATGGGGTGATATGCTAAGGCTTCGACGATTTCCTCCATATTGACTCACCGTTCGCTTAAATTTCGGGCGGGTTTTGAGAATTACCTCTCAGACGCCTGATTTTTGAACGTTTGGACTATGATCAATCCTTACTTTGACAAAGAAGCTGGGTTTTAACCTCAAGCAGTATTGTCGAGTGGGGAATGAGCACTGTTTTCAGGGCATTTTTTGGCCCCAAGTGGGGAACACAATTTTTATGCAAAAAAACTGAAGCGAACGGTCAGAATCTACGATTTGGTCTCATATTTTGGCTTGCATGTTGTGCAGGTTCGCAGAGATGCCTTTCAGGGCGATGAGTTCTGCGTGCGTCCCCTGCTCAGCGATCCCGGCCTCAGATAACACCACGATTCTCTGAGCATTGCGAATGGTTGACACTGGAAAGGACTATAGAGACGTTTCTTCGCATATTCAATCCACCTCTCACACGGGAACACCCCGACCCTCTGCAAAGAGCGGCCAGCCCTTTGCAGAGGGTCGCTGTCGCCAGGAGAGACAACAGGCGAAAGGATAGATTCCTGGACTAGACGGGTGCCCAGGAAAATTTCTCCCAGCCCTGGATCTGAGTGATGTAGGCGTCGAGAGGTGTGTTGGGCTGGTCAATGCGAGCACTGACATACTCGTTACTGGCAACAGACTGCAGGGAGACGGAGCCATCACTCTGGGGCAACCAGTAAAACTGCTCCCAGGGCAGGACCTGGGGGGCATACGCCTCTAAGGGGTCATTGGTCTGATTGATCCTGGTGCTGACATAGGCATTGTTGGCGCGGGAGCGCAGGGCGATGGTGCCGTTACCAGCGTCAACGACATCGAACTCTTCCCAGGCCAGGACCTGGGAGGCATACGCCTCCAGGGGATTATTGGCCTGATCGATACGGGCGCTGACGTACTTATTGTTATTGGTAGCTTTGAGCCAGATCGTCTCGCCGATGGGTGCGCCACCGCCGGGAGCGGGTGCCGAACCATTGGCGGTATAGACGCGCACATAATCGACCTTCATTGTGCCACCTGACTGCGTTGAGGCGGTCGTATTGCCTGGCCAGTTGCCACCAATGGCCAGATTCAGAATGATGTAGAAGCTGTGATCAATCGCGTTCGCCCATGTCGTCGCGTCCATGCCCGGGCGATTGGATGCGACATGCCAGAACTCGGTGCCATCGAGGTACCAGCGAACCTCTTCAGGCGAAGTACTGCGATCCACAATAACCGTATAGGTGTGGTACCCGCCCTGGCAGATAGTGCCGGCACAGGAGGTAGTGCCACCAAGACCGCCGGGTTCGTTACAGGACCCACCAGGAATAATGCCGCAATGGAGCGTGCCATGGTCCACGTTTGTACCGTTGATGTTCTCCATCGCGTCGATCTCACCGCCGCTCGGCCAGGTACCGCCGCTGCGCATACCCGAGCCAAGCAGCCAGAAGGCGGGCTAGTAACCCTGTGCTGCCGCACCCGTCAGATTGGGCAACTGGATAGAGGCCGTGACCTCCATCTCTCCACCGGCAGGAGCCGCGAAATTGGCGCTGGTCGTTTCGATATGGCCAGATGTCCAGGAACCATTGGTATTGATAGCCTTAATATTTAAAGAGCCGTTACCATCCTGGTAGATATTGTTCGTGCTGGTGGTATCTGTCTCCTGCTGATTATTGCCCCAGCCGGTGCCCTGGTCCATCTGCCATTGTGAATCCACCGCCGAATTGGCAGGTCCGCTAAATTCATCGGCCCAGACCTGGTTCCAGGAAGCCGCGTGCGCCCGGGGAATATTCGTTTGCAGCAGGAAGATGAGCGCACTCGCCAGGATAAGAAAACTCGCTGCAAGGGTAAAGATGAGTCTTCGGGAAATGTTCATAACAGCTTTCCTCCATAAAAGTTGTTTTCGCTTGATACGCTTCGCCAGGTCACTTCAACCATCATCTATCAGCAAGACAAATGTCCACTTATAATGCGAATCCATACGCTTGCTCTCTAATTCACTGTAAATTCCGGTAATTTATGAAGGTATATATAGTACGGGTAGGACTCCCTTAACTGGTGGACATGCATAAGGCCCCCTTTCGTAGACGAAGCAAGGGGCGAGGTCGTGCTGCGCTTTGTAAATATATGGTTTTATCAGAGTCTTGTCAAGGCTACAGTAGGTAAGTACTGGAAGGTTTCTGCGAGAAAGACAAGGCTTTGCAAACTCATCTCTTTCAATTCGCGGGAGTGGGAAACTCGACTTTTGCAAGCCCTGAAGAGAAAGACAGGGCTTCTCAAAAGTCGTACCTGCTATGACCGTGCAGAAACTGGACACTACTACTATCAGCACACCAGACCTCTGGTCCGTCAAAGATCACGTCGCCCATATGACCTTCTGGCGTCAGCATCTCGTCCTGAAGCTGGACGCCAGCTTGCAGCATCAAGCGCAGCCACTCAGCGTTGGAACCTTTGAAGAGCGCAACCCTGTCGTCTTTGCTGAGCAACAACATCGACCATGGGCAGATATCCACGCTGAATCTGAGCAAGCCTATTGACCGTCGTGCGTCGATCATAGGCGACGGTCAGGGCTTCTCCCGTCGCCGGTTGAAAGGCTCTAAGGCAGTCCTGCTTCATTAAAGCGCTTGAGCCAGTTGCGCACCGTTTCGGGGGGGTTATGCCTCCCCCGTGTACGGGCGCCGCTGGCCTGCGCCCTCGGCCCGCCTACACGCCATTGCCTTCGAGTAGGTTTTTTGCGAGATCGTGGAAGGGTGATGCGCAATCGAACGAAAGAGGTAAGAGGGGTAGGGGCTTGTCAACCGCGCCCCTACCCCTGCGAACGTCATCGTCCCTACGGATTCGTCAGCACAACCTGGATCTGCTCAATCGATGAAGGCAAATGATCGGTGCCGAAGGGGAGCTGGATGCGGACGGCGGAGACGCCGGGCTGCGAGTTGAGGTAGGCCAGGGCAGCGGCGGAGGGGGCGCCTTTGATGTTTTGCTGCCAGCGCGCAATCTGCTGGCCGGATATGCCGTAGACCCACAGGCCATGCACCGGCACGCTGAGATAGGCGATGCCGTCCTGGCCCTGCTGCGTGACCTGCGGCGCGCCAACTGTGAGCGTGCCTTGCCGCAATTGGTACCCGCTGCCGAGCGTCTGCGCAGCTTGCTGGCTGAGCAACTGAGCGGCGATGTGGCGGGCCGTGTCGCGATTATAGGCGAACGCCACGCCGGTGATGCTCACTGTGACCTGCACATGATCGGCCTGCGCGCCAACGGGGACGCTGGCGGCGATCTGCGTGCTATACGTGGGCTGTCCGGTTAGCGACTCGTTGGCGTTGAGCTGGCCCGTGACCTGCCGCTGCACCTGCTGTTGCAGTCCGGGGCTGAGCAGGTCGCGCACATGGTCCAGGTCAGCCTGCGCTACGATATGCACGCTACGCCCATCGACGCCGCCCGCGAATGGCGCGGGATTGCTGACCACGATCCCCTTGCCACAACAGGCTTGCGCGAGGGCGCCCACCGCGATATTGCCCGTCGCTCCGGGCGTGATGGCTAGCGCCGGCGCCTCTATCGTGCCATTCGTGCCATCCTGCCGTGGGGGTACCATGACCGGGCGCGTAAGCAGGAGCTGCACGCCGGAATTCGTGGTAAAGATGGTCTGCGACTTGATAAAAACCGGCACGGCGCTGTGATTGCTGAAGAGCAGCGCACCGCTGGCCCGCGCGCCATCCAGGGTCTTCGTGCCTGTCGTCTGGGTGGCATTCGTGCCGCTGGCCGCGCCCTGCAAGTTATGTGAGGGCAGCACGCGCGTGGCCATGTCGGAACTCTGAACCCTGGGAGAGGCCGTCAGCAAGTAGGTGTCCTGCAGCGTCTTGCTCTGCGCTGTGACGGTGATCGTGGCCATAGGCGCGGTGCCGAAGATGGGAAAGCCCGACGGGAAGATGCTGACGTTCAAGAAGCGCGGCATGATCAGCAGGATCAGGAGGACGGCGGGCACCAGGGTACCGATGATTACCAAGAAGGTCAGTCGTTTGCGCCGGGTAGCCATGTTTTTTTTGACGCGCCGCCTTACCCGCAGCGGGACAGGTTCGGGGGGCGCGGCTGGGTTGTAAACGGCGCCCCTACGGAAGTGTACGCTCCTACGCCCGCTGGCCGGCCGGGAAGGGGACACACGAGAGGGCGCCACATAGAACGATTCTGGGGTGGTAGGCGATTCTGGAAGGGCAAAGGTGGTCGGCTCCTCGTAGATGAGATCTTCTGTTGCTGGCACGGTGGCGACCGGCCCCTCGATGGCGGCCAGGAAGGCTTCGCGCATATCGGCGACGCTGTGAAAGCGCTCTGCGGGATCTTTGGCCATGGCGGTGCGCACCACGTCGTCGAGTTCAAGGGGGATGGAGGCATCGCGCTGCGAGGGCCGGGGAATGGGGGCTTGCAGGTGCATCTGGATCACCTGCACCTCGTCGGCATCGTCGTAGGGCAGTTCGCCAACCAGCATCTGGTAGAGCAGCACACCAAGCGCGTAGATATCGGTCTGCGGCGTGACGATGCCCAGCGTCTGCTCCGGCGCCATATAGTGAGGTGTGCCGGGTACCTGGTCCAGGGGGATAGGTTTGCCCACCTGCGAGGAGGCATCGCGCTGGGCGGCGCGCACCAGCCCGAAGTCTCCCAGGTAGACGTATGGCGCGCCACCCCGGCGCATCTCCATCAGCACGTTGGAGGACTTGATATCGCGATGCACCAGCCCCGCGTCGTGCGCGTACTCCACGGCGTCGAGCAGTTGCGTGAACATCGCGGCCACCTCGCGCAGCTCCGGCAGGCTGCGTCGCAGGTAGCCGGTGAGGGTCCCACCCTCGATGAAGGGCATCACCAGGTAGAGCAGGCCCTGCTCATCGCCAAACTCGATCAGTGGCAGAATGTGGGGATGGTGCAGCCGCGCGACCGTGCGCGCCTCGCGCGCGAAGCGGCGCCGCATGTCGGGGTCGGTCGCGTAGTTCCCAAGGATGACCTTGATGGCTACACGCCGCCCGAAGGCCGTGCGCTGTCTCCCTTCATAGACAGCCCCCATGCCCCCAACGCGGATGCGCCGGGTGACATCGTAGTTTCCGAGCTGCCTGCCTTCCAGAGCCAGCATCCTGTGTGTATGTCCTTTCCAAATGGCGCCGGGCCGGGCGCAGGCCTGCGGCGCCCCTACACGACATTACAATCCGCCTAACCCTGGCGTGGGGCGCAGGCCTGCACATGCGTTGATACGAAATCAGGGGTCAATCCCCCAAGGCCGACACATGTCTATTTTCCCTTCATCAGGCTGTTCGAGAGTGATGTAGTATCAACGAATGAGGCCTGCGGCGCCCCTACATATTTACGAGCCACCCAATCCTGGCGTGGGCGACTGGTTACTGCCCGGCCCGCCGGTGGACGTGGGCACGACTGTGGTGATGGGCGTGGGGGTGGGCGTCCCACCTGACCCGACAGGGGTGGGCGTTCCCTGTAGCCCTGGCACGTTCTGCACCACAATTGTAATGTTTGCAGTATCGCTTGGCAATGTATTGCCGTCTCCATGGTCAATCTGGATGTCCGCCTTCTGTATGCCCTCCTGCTGCTGCAATAACCTGGCGGCCTCGGCTTTCGTCTTGCCGGCGATCAGCCTTGCCAACTGCTGCTTTTTGGCGTCATCGATCTGGTAGACCCAGACGCCCTCCGCCGGCACAGTCAGCGAGATAGTGCCCTTATTGGCATCGATGACGCTGGCCTGCGTGATCGAGGTCTGCAGGACGCCAACGAGCGCGTAGCCGGCGCCAGGGTTATCGGCCGCCTCGGTCCTGAGCAGGGTCTGCGCCATCGCCAGCGCGCCCAGGTGATCGTAGGCCTCGCCCGTACATGAGGCGCTGACGCTGACAGTGGCAGTAGTGGCGTGGTCCCCGGCATTATGGTTGGAACTGACATTCGAGTTGCACTGCGCCGGCCCCACTAACTGCTCATTGGGGCGAATCTGTGCCTGGAATTGCTGCTGCGCCTTCTGCGAAAGCACGCTCTTGAGCGGGTTCGCCGCCCCATCAATGTCGCTCTGCTGCACAAAGGTGTAGTTCTGCGGGTCCTGTCCACCGACAAAAGGTGCAGAATTGAATACTTTGATCGTACTATCGTTGCTGCAACAAATGCGGTTAATTGCACCCGCGCCAATATTGCCAGCCGCTCCACCGGCAATTGCATGAGCAGGAACCGTTATTTGTCCAAAACCATTACCAGCACCAGGAATATTCACGGCACTATTATTAGCTATCTGCGCACCATTGCTAGCCGTAATGACCGTTCCTGCTAGTACAGTCTGTACAATATTAAATTTGCTATTCTGAAAGGTTAATGAGCCTTGCGCATTTTTTCCCGGACTCTGCGCGTGCCCCGTCGCGTTCACTGTCTGGCTTTGCGAGCCGGGGTTGGCGGAGAACTGGCGGGCCAGCACCTGGCGCTTGGTGGCATCGGGCGTGCCGGTCACGCCGGTAATCAGGTACTGGTTCTTCAGGTCAACGCTTTTGGGGGTGATGGTCACCGTGGCGGTGGTCACACCAATAGGTAGCGCTCTCCCAAGAGGACCCAGCACGCTCGGCTTGGCATAGGCCAACACAACGCAAAACAGGAGCGACAGCAGCAGCAGCGCGATGAGAGCCAGCATCCACCAGGGGCGCCGGCGCTGGCCGCCTGGTCCTACCGGCCCCGGGCCACCGCCAACGTTGCGCCTGATCAATGGCGGCGCTCCGGCGCCTCCGGCGGTCCCACGTCCGCTCATGGCAGCGCCCGCGCCCAGAGCCGCCGCGCCGACCACAGGGATCTTGCTGCTGGTGCGCTGGCGCGCCGGCGTTTGCGCCTGGGCAGGTGAGACCATCTGCTGATCTGTTGCCATATCGGCGATGGGCAGTTTGCCGGTCGTGCGCCCACGCGACTGGGGGAACTGGATAATGCCCGGTCCCGCGCCCACGCCCAGCGCCACGGCATCTTCAGGGCCAGCCGCGGACCTCATCCCCTGGTCTACCTGGTCGTCAGGGGCCACCGGCGGCGTATTCGCGATGGCGCTCGGAGCGTTATAGCTCGCGTTGGACGCGACGGGCTGCGCCGGTGGCAGCGTCTCTAAATCCTCATCACCGGCGCCTGTCTGCCCTGAGAAATGCTGCCTGGCAGCCAGCGCACCCAGACCAGCGCCTGCCACAAGACCAGCGCCCGCGCCTATGGCGGCAGCACCCGCATGCCCATGCTCCTCCTCCTCCTCATCCCTCTGTGGCATACTGGCCGGGTAGGGGGTCTGCGGCGTCTGGAGGTCCGCATCAACGATCATCGGCGGCATTCCAGCCACGGGGGCGGCGGACTTCTCCTT
>JALYVR010000542.1:0-1372 GCA_030853145.1 Chloroflexota bacterium
ATCCTGGCCAACAACGATACTGTCGCGGGGGAGATCCAGCAGCAACTGGCGGCCCGTGGCATACGCGCGCTCAACCTGATGAGCTCGCCGGGCGCCGGGAAGACGACGCTGCTGGAGCGGACGATCGCCCGGCTGCGGGGGCGTGTGGCCATCGGCGTGATCGAGGGCGACCTCGAAACGAGCGCGGACGGGGATCGGATCGAGGCGGCGGGCGCTCAGACCGTGCAGATCAACACGCGCGGGACCTGCCACCTGGAAGCCCACATGGTGCGCGACGCGCTGGCGCACCTCACGCTGGCCACGATGGACCTGCTCGTGATCGAGAACATCGGCAACCTGATCTGCCCCGCCGGCTGGAACCTGGGGGACGACGCGCGCGTCGTGCTGGTCAGTACGACCGAAGGCGACGAAAAGCCGGCCAAGTATCCGCAGATGTTCGCGGCATCTGAGGTGATGGTTATCAATAAGCTTGACCTGCTGCCGTATGTGGACTACGATGTAGAGAAAGCGAAACGGCAGGCGTTAGCCATCAACCCACATCTGCGTATCTTTGAGTTAAGTTGTCGCACAGGCGAGGGTCTCGATGCATGGTGCGATTGGCTGCTGGCATTTGTTGGGTACGAAATATAACTGTGACCATCGTGGTCGCCTGGTAAGAGGCATTATTTATGGCATCCGTAACAGATCAGGCAATTCAGCGACAGAGGATTCTTATTCAAGGTATTGTCCAGGGAGTAGGTTTCCGACCATTTGTCTATGGTCAGGCTCTACGCTGTGATCTGGTTGGCTTTGTGCTGAACGATAGCCAAGGTGTCACCATCGAAGTAGAAGGTTCCTCTCCGGCACTGGCCAAATTCCAGCGAGCTTTGCGCGAAGAGACACCAGCGCTGGCCCGCGTTGACTCTATTGTTACCGAGTCGGTACAACCATGTCACGAGACTGCCTTCGTTATTGCCCATAGCCAGGCTGGCAATGAGCGACACGCGCTCATCTCGTCCGATACCGCCACCTGTGACGATTGCCTGCGCGAACTCTTCGACCCCGCCGACAGGCGTTATGGCTATCCCTTCATCAACTGCACCAACTGTGGTCCGCGCTTCACCATTGTACAGGATGTTCCCTATGACCGCGACAAGACCACGATGCGCAACTTCCCAATGTGTCCCAATTGTCAGGCAGAGTACGAAGACCCACTCAACCGGCGTTTTCACGCTCAACCCAACGCCTGCCCCGTCTGTGGCCCGCAGGTACTTTTCCAGGATGGTCGGTCAACCTCTACGGATGATCCCATTGTTACGGCAGTACAACAATTAGCCGCTGGCGCGATCCTTGCCATCAAGGGGTTAGGCGGCTATCACCTGGCGTGTGATGC
>JALYVR010000542.1:1382-4130 GCA_030853145.1 Chloroflexota bacterium
GCAACAACTACGACAGCGTAAACATCGTGAAGCCAAGCCTTTCGCGCTGATGGTGCCTGACCTGGACACTGCCCGTCAGCTTTGCACCGTGAGCGACGCCGAAGCGGTCCTTTTGCAATCGCAGCGTCGCCCTATCGTACTCCTACGCCAGCTTCCCGATTGTCCTGCTGCATCCGGCGTTGCCCCTGCATATGATACATTGGGTCTCATGTTGCCCTACACTCCCCTGCATTCTCTTCTGCTTCATGCCTTTGCCGGTGCTGTTGCTCCTGGTAGGCTCGTCGTACTGGTCATGACCAGTGGCAACTTGAGCGATGAGCCCATTGCGTTTCAAGACGATGATGCTCGTACAAGACTGGCAACTATCGCTGATGGAATACTCACCTCCAACCGCGACATCCATATGCGTTGCGACGATTCTGTCATGCGTGTCAGTGCGCGGAACAACCAATTTTTGCGCCGTTCGCGTGGCTACGCCCCCGAATCACTCCCGCTCTCTTTTGCTATTCCTCTACCATTGTTAGCTTGCGGTGGCCATCTCAAAAACACCTTCTGTTTGGGCAAGGGGCAGCAAGCCTTCGTCAGTCACCACATCGGCGACTTAGAGAACCTTGAAACCCTCACCTCGTTCAAAGAAGGCATTCAGCATTTCCAAAACCTGTTCGATATTTACCCGGAGGCCATTGCCTATGATCTGCATCCCGAATATTTAGCCACGAAATATGCCCTTGATACAAGCATTCCGCAGAAAATCGGCGTTCAGCACCACCATGCCCACATCGCCAGTGTCATGGCTGAGCATGGGCTGTCAGGGTCAGTCATCGGTGTCGCCGCCGATGGTACAGGCTATGGCACAGATGGAGCCATGTGGGGCTGCGAAATTATGACCGCCGATCTGCTGGGTTTTGAGCGTCTGGCACACCTCGCATATATGCCGCTGATCGGCGGCGAACAGGCGGTACGCCAGCCCTGGCGTGTAACGGCGGCCTACCTGGCTCATACCTATGGTACGGCTTTCCTGGAACTAGACATTCCCTTCACACAGCAGCTAGACCGCTCAAAGTGGCATGTCCTGGCCCAGATGATGGCCCGCAATCTCAATAGTCCACCCACTTCCAGCTTGGGACGCTTATTTGATGCCGTTGCCGCCTTGCTAGGTCTACCGCAAGGCTTAGCGCAAGCAACCACTCTCTACGAGGGCCAAGCTGCCATCGAACTGGAGATACAAGCAACCCATGCCGTTCCTGAAGAAACAGATATCTATCCATTTCTTATAGAAAACCCCGAAGGTCAGACGCCAGCACTATTGGATGTGGCACCGCTTATCCGTGCCATAGTGAGCGATATTCAGCAGGGCATAGCCGTTCCACAAATTGCCGCTCGTTTTCATCGCTCCATTGCCGCATTGCTAGCGCAAGCCTGTGATGAAATACGCCAACACACGGGACTGGATAGCGTTGCCCTTAGTGGTGGCGTCTTTCAAAACCGCCTGTTACTTGAACAATTGACAGCTCGCCTGGAAGCTCTAGCCTTTCAGGTCTACACCAATCGACGTGTCCCGCCTAACGATGGCGGCTTGAGCCTCGGCCAACTAGCAATAGCCGCGGCACAACTACATGCCCACCCGTAAAGGAGAACGAACATGTGTCTTGGTATTCCAGGTCAAATCTTAGAGATTGTAGACGACGAAAATTCCATCGCGAAAGTGGTCGTCTCTGGCGTCAAACGTAACGTCAGCATCGCCCTCGTGCGTCCCGAAGGTATCGCACTGGGAGACTGGGTCTTGATTCATGTCGGCTTCGCCATGAGCAAAATCGACGAGAATGAGGCCCACGAAACCATGAAAGCTTTGTATACCATGGGCGATATCTTTTCAGATGAACTCAAAATGCTCCAGGAAAGCTTCATAGAATGAGCAGTATGCATGACAACTGAAATGGAGAACCACGAACAATCTAACCTGCTAGCCCTGGTCGCGGCCCGCTTTGCGCAGAGCATGACGGTCCCAGAAACGTTTTTCAGCGCGGAGGCGGGGAAAATCGCCGAGGCGTGCTGGGCGATGGCACGGCGCTTTCACCAGGGCGGGCGACTGCTCGCCTTCGGTAATGGAGCATGGGCCACAGACGCACAGCATGTCGCGGTTGAATTTGTGCATCCCGTGATTGTCGGCAAGCGAGCCTTGCCCGCCCTGGCCTTGACGAACGATAGCGCGACTTTGAGCGGCCTGATGGCTGGTAGTGATGCCACTATGTCCTTCGCCCGGCAACTGCGCGTGTTGGCGCGACCGCAGGATATCGCCATGGGCTTCTCACCAGATGGGCAGTGCGCGAATGTGCTGGCAGCTCTGGCAATAGCGCGAGAGTTGGGCCTGCTCACGTTGGGACTGGTCGGCGGCAATGGCGGATTCATACAGCAGAGCCAGTTCGATTTCTGTTTCGTTGTCCAATCCTTTGATCCATTGGTGATACAGGAAACTCACGAGACGCTTTATCACGTTCTCTGGGAACTGGTGCATATCTATTTTGAACATGAAGGGTTACTGCGATGAACGATGCGGAACAGAGGGACGCGTTGAATCTTTTACCTTCCCATCAGGGCATTCTGCAATGCGTCCCTACAGCAGATGGACACTGTATCACGTGTTCAGACGAGGCACTATCGGCTACTGTGGTGCGTGTCGATCAAGAAAACGGTGTGGCTCTGGTCTCCGTTCAGGAGGCGACGGAAGAGATTGATATTACCCTGGTG
>JALYVR010000543.1 GCA_030853145.1 Chloroflexota bacterium
CTCTGGGATCGCTGATACCCCTGTGATAGTGGTCACCGAGTGCGCATTGCCGTGTGCATCGCCCACCAGCGGGTTCAGCGGGAAGACAACGGTGCCGGGGACTTGCCTCAGACAGCTCCCAGCATGGATGTGGGCAGGATGGGTAGAGCCAGGTACCAGGCCATGCACAGTCACGGTAACCGTCAATGTTCCATTGGAGAGGTGGAGCAGCGCCCGGCCAGAGACCGCCTGATTGGGGGCCGTGGTTAGACCGAGACGGGTATGCACAACCTGCAACTTGTGGTGTGAGGTGTGATGATTGACGATGTTCCCACACGCAATCGGGATCGCCTGATCACTCGTTGCCAGCGTGGGACCATTGTGAACGTTAATGGACCAGCCTGTTGCAGGAATGCCTTTTGCAACGTTCGAGATACTTGTAGTTGTCAGGGCATCCCCACCGGCATTCGCCATCACCGTGTTCAATGGAAATAGGATGGGTCCATTGGTGCTACAAATGCCACTATGGATATGGGCAGGGTGGACGCTGTTGGGCGCCAGGCCAAACAACGCGATAGTGACAGTCAGGCGTTGGGTATGTGGGTTCCAAAGAAGCAGGGCGAAACCGGACGGGGTGTGCCTCAAAGATGCGCTCGCGTTGGTGCTCGCTCTTGTGGTGGTGTTGGACCTCGCCTGGGCAAATGCAGGAGAATTGCTGCCCGCAAAGAGCATGAGCAGGGCTACTCCTAGCACGATTGCTAGCGCGTGTCTTGCAACGCGTTGTTGCATAGCATGCATCTCGTTTTGTCTCCTTTCACGACTATGATTGACGTTCTTATCGCTCTTCCAGGTTCCAAGCGATTGGTAGCTGAAAAGGGCTACATCTTGCCCCTTCATACACCACGTATATATACGTAGAAACGATACACATAGGAACTCCAATCGCGAAAAATGCCTGCTAGATTACATCTTGTCAGAACGGAGTAGCGCCCGTATAATGAGCACAGCCTGGCCCGCGAGGCAAACGAAATGCCCATTGTACGCTCAATTCTTACAGAGAGGGACCACACATGATGGAGATTAGCAAGGACCCTGGCGATGTTGCCGTTCGCCCTTCTGCTGCCGAACCGTTACGACGCGTTACCCTCTTCGATCAGATCAACATTAATGCGTTTTGGATCGCGAATAACTTCCACTGGCAGGCGCTGCTCGCGGTCGTTCTCCCCAGCATGGTGGCCAAATTCCTGCCCGTGGCCGACAAGGCGATCAACCTGACAACCGTTGTGCTGTGGGGCACGGTCGTTGCCGTCATCGTCAATCCCCTGGTGGGCGCGCTCTCCGACTACGCGACCTTTCGTATGGGCCGCCGCCGTCCCTTTATGATTATTGGCACGGTCCTCAATGTGATTGTGTTGGTGGCTTTTGCCTTCTCGCCATCCTGGGCTGGCACTACGAGTCTGCTCTTCCTTTTCGCGCTGCTGTTCGTGCTGCTACAGTTTACCAACAACCTGGCGAACTCCCCCTGGAGCGCCATCATCGCCGATAAGGTGCCCCAACACCAGCGCGGACTCTCCGCCGGCTTCAATGGTCTCTTTACGCTGCTGGGGACGGTGCTGGGTTCGGTGATTGCCGGTCTTATCATTAATAAGAATGATGCTCTGCCGATCTATCGGAATGAGGTGGTGCAGATTTTCCTGCTGATCGCGGTCGTGCAGATTGTTTTCGTGATCTATACGGTGATTACGGTCAAAGAAATGCCGCTCTCGCTCAGTGAGCGCAGACACTTTGATGTCGTGGCATTCATGAAAAAGTTCCTCTTCAATCCCGCCCGCTATCCTGATCTTTCATGGGTGCTGCTGGCGCGCCTGCTGGTGATGATGGGCATCTGGGGCGTCTACTACTTCCTGCAATATTACTTCGATGATGTGCTCGGTGGCCCAGGCGTGAAGGCCATCTTCTTTCATACGCCCTTCTCAGGCGAACTCTTCAACGGAGTGATCTTCCAACCCGCCGTGCTGATTATGGCGCTGCCCACCTCGATCTTCGCCGGCTGGGCCTCCGATCATTGGGGGCGCAAAGGCCTGGTCTATCTCTCTGGCGCGATGATGACGATTGTGTGTCTGCTGTTCATTTTCTTCCAGAGCCAGTACGGAGCGTTGATCGCGGGCGCGTTCTTCGGCATCGGCTACGGAGCCTATACCAGCGTAGACTGGGCGTTGACGACCGATGTGTTGCCGCCCACCGGCGAGGCTGGCAAGTTCATGGGCATCTGGTCCGCGATGGGTATTTTGCCCCAGGTGATAGGCACCGTGATTGGCGGCGTCATTCTCCAACTTCTGCATAACCTGCCGAATCACGCAGGCTATACAGCGATGTTCAGCGTCACCATCATCTACTTTGCCCTGGGCACGATTGCCATTCGCATGGTCAAAGGCGTGAGGTAAAGGCGTTGCGTGGGTAAACATCGCTTGCGTGTTTACCCACACTCTGACACCGCTACTGCTGCGTTAGCTTCATAGACAGGTGAGGCGGTCCTCTTCCGCGTAGGGACCCGGCAAGCCGCGTCCCTACGCGGGGCGTTAGTCGTACTCTGCGGGCCGGATCTCCACGTATTTGCGGAACCACTCCACCGTCTTCTCCCAGTACGCGCGCCACTGGCTCGGTTTGGCGGTGCCACCATGCCATGAGCCGGGGATGCGCACGAACTCCACGGGCACATTGCCCATCAGCTTCAATGTTATGTAGAGCTGCTCCGATTGCTCGATGGGGCAACGCAGGTCGTTTTCGGGATGCACAAAGAGCGTGGGCGTGGTCACCTGCGCGGCGGCTGTCAGCGGCGAGCGCTGGCGATAGTAGTCCGCGCGCTCCGGGTCCCAGGGTTTGCCTTTCGCCTGGTACGCCTGCCAGAAGCCCAGATCGGATGTGCCTACGAAGCTGGTCAGGTTGGAGATGCCGGCCATGGGGACCGCCGCCTTGAAGCGCGTGGTGTGTCCGATAGTGAACATTGACATGTAGCCGCCATAGCTGTAGCCGGTCACTACCAGCCGCTCCGGGTCGGCGACGCCGCGCGCGATGCACTCATCGACGCCGCGCATGATATCCTGGAAGTCCCAACCTCCCCAGTCGCCCTCCACCTGGCGCATAAACGCCTGCCCGCTGCCGGTGCTGCCATGAGGGTTGCAGTAGAAGACCGCGAAGCCCAGCGCCGCGAAAAGCTGGAAGAGGGGATACATGCTCACGCCGTATGCCCCCTGGGGGCCGCCGTGAATAAAGAGCGCCAGCGGATAGCGTGTCCCCTCGCGCGCGCCCACAGGTCGAATCAGCCAGCCGTCGATCTCATCACCGTTTGAGCCTTGATAGGCTATGCGCTCCGGCTCGCTCCAGGTGAATTCGGCCAGTTGCCGGTCATGCAGGTGGGTCAGGCTTGTCGCCTCGCCTGCATGACCGGCGTTCAACGGCAGCCGGTAGAGTTCCCAAGGATGTAGCGGGAGGGCGCGAGTGAGCAGGAGACCCTGCTCGCCCGGCAGCAGCGCCAGGCAGTAAGTGATGCTCTCATCGCTCAGCAGCCGGGTGGTCTCCTTGCGGGCGGTATCCAGGCGGTAGGGGTGAATGCAGCCGCGCTCGCTAACCAGGAAATAGACGCGCTGACCGTCGGCGCTCCACTGCGGTTGATACGGACCGGGCAGACCAAACCCTGCCGATATACTGGGGTCGGCATGGTTGTCCACGTCCCTGGTCAGTAGTTGTTCAGGACCGCCGTCTCGCGGTAACAGGTAAAGGCCGATATTGCTGCTTCCCTCGATGCGCATGTCGGGAGCGCTGGCCAGCAGCACCTGTCGTCCAGCGGGCGACCAGGCATAGCTGACGATCTCCATATTGTTGTTGCTGACGCGCCGCGCCGCGCCCGTTTCGCGATCAATGGCCCACAGGTCTTCCACAAACGAAAAATCGCGGTTCTCGTCGCGATTGCACAGCAGCCCGATCTCCTGGCTATCTGGTGTCCAGAGTGGGAACGAGTGTCCGTAGTCTCCGGAAGTCAGGTGACGAATGCGAGCCGGTTCAATGCTGCGCTCCCCGTCTATTGGGGCCGGCATCACAAAAAGTTGGTTGTAGCGGTCGAAGAAGCCCCGTCCATCGAGGCGGTAGAAGA
>JALYVR010000544.1 GCA_030853145.1 Chloroflexota bacterium
TGGTTCTTCGAGGAGAATCGCCCGGAGTATGACGCCCAGGCTGCTCATGTTGCCTGGGAGCGGACCATCGATTTCTTGCATCAACAGCTTGATTAAGCGCTCTCTGCAACGAAGAACACCATTGACAACTCCTCCAGGAAAGATGCTAGATGGTGAGTAACGCTCTCCGCGATGGCCTCTTCCAGCGCTTCTCTGGTTCTGGCTCCTGCTCATCGTCAGGCTGTTTTGAGCAGTTGCAGAAGGCTTCGCGCGATGGGGGAGAGGGAAGGCGCGTACCCAGGGAAGAAGAGAGGCGACGGTGGACACCCATCACCAAAAGGCTGATCGAGAGGAAACCGCCACTCCGTTCTAAGAGGTCATCATGCTCACTATCACCATCGAGACAGCCCGTCGCTTCATCCTCGGCAAGCAGGGCTTGTGGCCCGGACGGCGCTGGCGAGGCATCGAGGGAACCGAGCAGGCCATGCGCGCGATGGAGTACCTGCAACTCGACCCGCTGAATATCATCGCTCGCAGCCAGGACATGAAGCTGCACAGCCGCGTCCTCGATTACACGCCTGGCATGTGGGAAGATCTGGCCTATCAGCAGCGCAAGTTCTTTGACTGGGGCGGCTGGCTGGCCGTCCGGCCGATGGACGAGCTGCCGCACTGGCGCGTGGTCATGCGTCGCGGGCGCGATGGCGACTATGGCGACTCGCGCATTCGCCGCATGGCGCGCGAACACGCCGATGCCATCAACGAAATGCGGGCCATCTTGCACGAGCGCGGCACCGTGACCAACCGCGACTTCGAGATGGCGATGCGAACACGAACCCAGAGTTATCGCGGCCGCAAGGACAGCGCGCTGGCCTTGTATTATCTCTGGATTACTGGCGAAGTGATGACGCACCACCGCAAGAACTTCGAGCGCGTGTACGCCCTCACGGAAACGGTCGCGCCTGCGCATCTCCTGTGCGAAGGCGACGAGGCCGAGGTTGACCGCTTCTTGATCAAAAAGGATGTCAGCTTCTCCGGCCTGTCGCGGCCGAGCCGTGTGGCCGAGTCGTTTCGCGGGTACGGCGAGTCGGATCGTGCAGCCAAGAAGCTGCTCGGGGCGATGGTGGCCGACGGCGACATCATCGAGGTGCAGGTTGAGGGGTGGAAGGCGGTACACTACGCGCTGGGGAGCGACGCCGCGGTGCTGTACGATGTGAGCGCGGGGCGCGTGCCGAAGGCGTGGACGCCGTTGGAGACGAGCACGACGGAAGAGGTCGTCTTCCTCGCCCCGCTTGATCATGTCTGCGCGCGCGGGCGAGCCAAAGTGTTGTTCGGCTTCGACTACATATAGGAGGTCTACAAGCCTCTTCACCAGCGCAAGTTCGGCTACTACACGTTACCGATTCTCTGGGGCGACCGTCTCGTCGCCCGTTTCGACAGCAAACTCGACCGGACGACCAACACGTTCGTTGTCCTGGGTTTGTGGTTGGAGGATGAGGCTCTTGGCCTCGATGAGGCCTTTGCGGAGGCGTTGGCTGGTGGGTTTGCGCGCTTCGTGACGTTTCTCGGCGCGAGCAAGCTGGATGCAACGGCGATTCGCGAGCCGCTGCTGCGCCGACGCGCCTGCGAATCTGAACATGCACCGTCTTCTCCAAAGCAGTCTGATGATGTATGACCAGACCTCAGCTACATGAAAGCTCACTCTTTTGGCACTCCGCTGTAGATAGGTAGATAGCCGCAGCGCTCAAAGGGATTGGAGAAGAGGTTCCGTTCTCCAATCCAGGCGCGAAAGCCTCAGCCGGATCATCACCGCCTTGATGAGCGTTTCACTGGTTTGCATCTTCCGCTCGTCATCTTTGCGAGGTGCATATGGAAGAAAAATGACATCTGTACAACACAGATGTCATTTTGGGTTGGCGCAAAGCTCTCTCATGGGCATTTCCTTGCTCACAAAAATCTGTTTCACCAAACCGACGATGAGCTGGCGAGAAATTGCCGAGGTGTGCTACATTCGTTACGGCCGAAGGCCAGACCATAAGAGTGTCAAACACATTGCGACCGCTACGCCTCCGCGCTCCCTCCAATCCAGGCGCTACCAGCCCTGGCATCTGATCCCTGACCCGAAAGACGCGCAAACTGGCGGCCATCCGATTGCATGCAGAAGGGTGGTCGATCACTTCTAGTGCCGAGTACCTTGCGACCTCACGACACACCATCTATGACACGCTCCAGCGCTGGACGAAGGAGGGGGCCCGAGGCTTAGATGCGAAGCCAAAGACCAACAAAGGGGTACGCAAAGCGACGCTTTCGCTGAGAAACGAGATCCGCAAACTCCAAGAGAATCCCCTGCTGGGAGAGTACCGTGTCCATACCGCGCTCTTGCGCATGGGCATCGAGGTCAGCCCCGCGACGTGTGGTCGCATCATGGCCGCGAACCGGCAGCTCTACGGACTTGAGAAGCCGAAACGGCTGTCAGAAAGACCATAAATTTGCCACTTCTGACTCATAAATCCGCCAGTTCCTTGAGCTTGAATGGATGAGTCAATACTGATTTTTCGGACACATATATTCGCCCGAAACAGAGATTGACTCATAAACTCGCCTTTTTACTTAGTGCAGAAAAGAGTCGAATTTCTGCTCAAGATCGTGGTAACTCGCCAAAATGAGGCAGTGATATGCGTCAAAACGGCGAAGATATCGTCCTGGTCTGCGTTCGTTGACAGAACGGACGACACATTATAGAATGGACACATGGCGCTTACACGAATGGACAACATCGGCATCGTGGTGGAATCCCTCGATGCTGCTATCTCTTTTTTCGCTGAGCTCGGCCTCGAGCTCGAAGGGCGAGCCATGGTAGAAGGCGAGTGGGCAGGGCGTGTCACTGGACTGGGCGACCAGCGCGTTGAGATCGCCATGATGCGCACGCCAGACGGCCACAGCCGGCTCGAGCTCTCGCGATTTATCACGCCTCCTGTGGTCGCCGATCACCGGAACGCCCCAGTGAACGCTCTGGGCTACCTACGCATCATGTTTGCCGTGGACGACATCGACGAGACGCTCGCCCGGCTCCGCAAGCACGGCGCAGAGCTTGTTAGCAGCGAAGTGGTCCAGTACCAAGACGCATATCGGCTCTGCTACATCCGCGGACCTGAAGGACTTCTCATCGGGCTGGCCCAAGAACTCGGCTGAGTCGCCACGGTTTCACGTGGATCGCGGCTGGACCAGCCGAGGCCATGGGCGTAAAAGGGGTTGACCCATAAATTCGCCAATTTCTACTCATGACACATATCTCCCCGTTTCGGCGAACTTATCTGGCAACCCACACTTACGCTGCCCTCGGATTGATTGAAACCCAGATAGACGAGCTGAGGGCAGAACTGGAATATCAGCATCAGCGTCTGGATGAAGCCAGGGATGCTGCCTTTGCCGAGGCGATAGAGAAGCAGGAGTAACGCACAATGGAAGGTGAAACGTGATGAGCACCATGCTTGCCACAACCAGGCAGCGCGCGTTGTACGAAGCACGCGAGATCTGGCGCAACGGCTTCGTCACCTATGATGCAGAAACGACCGGACTTGAATGGGAAGACCAGGTCATCCAGTGGGCTATTTGCACTCAGGATGGGGAGATCCTCGGCAGCGGCTTTGTCAAGCCAACCGTGCCGATCAGTCAAGGTGCCTTCGAGGTACATGGCATCCGTGAAGAGCAGCTTGCCGCTGCGCCCTCTTTCGCAGAAATGTGGCCGGTGATCAGCGGTCTGCTCATCGGCAAAACCGTGGTCATCTACAATGCCAATTTCGATATCGGCAAGCTCTGGTCATCGGCAAGGCCATATAACATTGAGATTCCTTACGACTTCATCAAAGATGTCTGCGCCATGGATCTGTTCGCCCAGTTCTATGGAGAAATGCATGAGTATTGGGGAACCTACACCTGGCAACGACTGAATGAGGTCGCGGTCTCTCATCTTGGGATCGTGGTTCCTGGTCAGGCACATGATGCTGAGCACGATGCTCTCGCCACGGCCAGGATCATCAAGCGGTTGGCCGAGCTGGCGGATCAGGAGCTAGCACCTGGCTGGCATCCACCGGTCCTTGTTTCGTGTGCAGGCTGTCACCAGGTCGTCCAGGAGTGTGCAGAGG
>JALYVR010000035.1:0-991 GCA_030853145.1 Chloroflexota bacterium
AATCGGGGATGCTGTCCATCGGTCCGGGCCGGTAGAGCGCGATCATGGCCATCACGTCCTCCACGCAGGTGGGCTTGAGCTGCTTGATGTACTCGGTCATCTTGGCGCCCTCAAGCTGGAAGATGCCCGTGGTCTCGCCCCTGGCCAGCAGTTCAAAGGACCGCTGCCGTTTGGCGTTCTGCTCCTCGTCGTCGTCCACCGGGTCCAGCGGCACCTTCTCCAGCACCAGGTCTTCATCCCGTGCCTGCTTGATGAAGGTGAGGGCGTTGTCCAGGATCGTCAGGTTGGAGAGGCCCAGGAAGTCAAACTTGATCAGGCCCAGCTCCTCCAGGTGCGACTGTTCGTACTGCGTGACGCGTCCCTGGCTGGGATCTTTGGGGTCGCGCAACTGCAACGGCACAAAGCGCTCCAGTGATTCGTTGGCGATGAGCACACCGGCGGCATGCACCCCGGTAGAACGCACAGCCCCCTCCAGCTTGAGGGCCTGGTCGATCAGCTCCTGGGCCTCCGGATTCTGCCGGTAGAGGTCGCCCAGCTCGCGCACCCCGTCCAGCGAGCCTTGCAGCGTGACTTTGGGACCGGTGGGAATAAGCCGGGTGATGCGGTCGCCCACCTCCTGCCGACCCATGACGCGCGCCGCGTCCTTGACCGAGGCTTTGGCCGCCATGGTGTTAAAGGTCACCATCTGCGCCACGCGGTCGGCGCCATAGGTGCGCGAGACGTACTCGATGACCTCTTCGCGCCGGTCGTCGGGGAAGTCCATGTCGATATCGGGCATGTCGGCGCGCTCGGTGTTGAAGAAGCGCTCGAACAGGAGCGTATAGCGCAGCGGGTCGACGTTGGTGATGCCCAGCGAGTAGGCCAGCAGGCTGCCGGCAGCCGAGCCCCTGGCTGAACAGCGAATGCCGCGCGAGCGCGCGTAGTTGACAAAATCCCACTCGATGAGGAAGTAGGAGATAAAGCCCTTCTGGGCAATCATATTGAACTCATA
>JALYVR010000035.1:1001-14769 GCA_030853145.1 Chloroflexota bacterium
CCGGCTCTTGATGGGTTCGGTGACCTCGCCGAAGCGCTCTCTGATGCCAGCCAAGCACAGGTCATAGATATACTCTTCCTGCGAGCCATACTGCGGAGGGATGGTGTAGGCGGGCAACTTGGCTTTGTAGGCCAGGGGATCGATGCTGCACTGCTCGGCGATGCGCACACTATTGAGCAGGGCGTCGGGCAGGTCGGGGAAAAGTTGCGCCATCTCCTCGGGACTCTTGAGGTAGTAGGCGTGGCTATCAAACCGCATGCGTTTGGGCGTATCAAGCTGCTTGCCGGTCTGCACGCAGAGCAGCACATCGTGCGAACTGGCATCGTCGGCCTCCACATAGTGCAGGTCGTTGGTGACCAGCAGGGGGATCTGTAGATCGCGATGCATGGTATAGAGCAATTGATTGAGCTTGCCCTGGGGCGATGGCTGACCATCGTCGAAGGTGCCGTGATGCTCTTGAATCTCAAGATAGAAGTTCTCCGGCCCGAACACGTCCCGGTACCAGCGCGCCGTCTGGTAGGCCTCATCTACCTTCTCGGCTAGCAACATCTTGGGGATCTCGCCCGAAAGGCAGGAGGAGGTCACCACCAGGCCTTCGGCATGCTTTGCGAGCGCCGCCTTATCGATACGCGGCCTGAGGTGCCAGCCTTCGGTATGGGCAATGGTCGTCAACTTGAGTAAGTTATAGTAGCCAGTATTATTTTTCGCTAATAATAACAGGTGATGGTAGTCATCTTTATAGCGTTTCGAGTGATCGGCCATATCCTCGGTCAGGTACGCCTCGACCCCGATGATCGGGTTAATCCCGCCTGCTCTACATGCTTTATAGAATTCAATGGCTCCGTACATCGCCCCATGGTCGGTAATTGCCAGGTGGTTCATGCCCAGCGCCTTAGCTTGCTGGACCAGCTTCTTTGTGCGGCTAAAACCATCAAGCAATGAGTACTCCGTGTGGACGTGCAGGTGCGCGAAATCCGTAGTCATAGGTCGCCTCCGCCAAAAATATCATTATTGCAAGCATAAAGAACGTGCGTTCGCTCTGTCAATGTGGCTATGTGCAATTTTGCTTCCATTGAATAAAACGCACCGCAGCGGATTTGGTCATGACATTTTTTCCTCCCATTTTTTTCCCGCTAAGACTTGCTAAGGCAAAAAGAGCCAGAAACTTTCCCGCTAAGCTGACTTGTTCTCTTCCTGGTGTGTCGGAACGCTTCTCTCGCATGTGCAAGCCTGTTCGGAGGGAGGAGAAGGCGATGCTCTCGAACGCTTGACAAAGCTGAATCGAAGAGGTATATTTCTTTCAATGAAAGAAATTTTTATTCATTGAAAAGGATAGTGGCATGCCTCGAACGACAGAAGCGAATCAACGTATCCGCGAAGCGCAGCGCGCAAAGATCCTGGAGAGTGCCAGGAGCGTCTTTGCTTGCAAAGGGATGGCGGCAACGATCACTGATATTGCCGCTGAAGCTCAGATCAGTATCGGACTGGCCTACCGCTACTTTGCCAACAAGGAGGCCATCTTCTCTACACTGGTGAAGCAAACAATACCAGCCGATTCTACTGGAATCCAGCAGATTTTGGAGATGCCTGGGATGCCAGGGAAACGTCTTGCCGTTCTGATTTCGAGCATCGTGGCAGCGCGAGGACACCGCGAATCCCTTGAAGTCCATCAACTTCTCGCGCGCCATGCTGAGGCCATGCCCGACGACGTGCGCGAACTGCTCAGCAGACGGTATCAAGCGCTTCTCGATACGATGAGGCAACTGATTGTCGAGGGCCAGGCCACCGGGGAGGTTGCGCCAGGCGACCCGGACCAACTAGTGGCAGTCGTGGGCGCTTGTCTTGATGGCTTAACCCGCTGGGCAATGCAAGATCCAGAGCAATTCAGCACATACGTTCCTGATGCCGAGATTGTCCTGCGACTTTTCAAGCCCTAAGCAGAGAAGAAGAGAGCCGAAGATGCGCTTTTGCCTCTGACAGGATCAGTCTGATAGAATGAGAAAGGAAAACTGTTATGGAGCGCAGTAGCACCGAATCAGCCGTGCGGAAGGCACGACTCATACGAGGGAAAGGTATCACTTACGATACTGGCTTTTTCAATGCAGGGGTGAGCACCCGCGAACCCTTCGACCCTGAGGTGGTGAAGCGTGAAATGCGTATCATCCACGACGACTTGCACTGCAACGCGGTGCGCATCACTGGCGGCAACGCGGACCGACTCGAACTTGCCGCTATCCACGCCGCCGAGGCTGGCCTGGAGGTCTGGTTCTCACCGTTCACCTGTGACCTGACCACTGACGAGCTGCTCGACTTCCTCGACGATTGCGCCGAGCGTGCCGAGCGGCTCCGCCGACAGGGAGTCGAGGTCGTCTTTGTTACGGGCGCTGAACTGAGCCTGTTCACGGTAGGGTTCCTGCCTGGCGATGCCCTGGAAGAGCGGCTCGAGGTGCTGACCGCGCCCCATCGCCTGCGCGAGCTGTTGCCGCAGATTTCTCCCCGTCTCAACGATTTCCTTGGCAAGGCGGTGGCTCGCGCCCGTGAGCGCTTCGGCGGAAAGATCAGCTACGCCTCCATCCCCTCCTTCGAGAGCGTTGACTGGACGCCATTCGACTTCATCTCGGTCGATGCCTATCGGTCGAGCGAGAATGCTAACCGATACCGCGATGCTATCCGTGCCCTCGTCGCGCAGGGAAAGCCCATCGCGATCACGGAGTTCGGTTGTACCACCTTCCGAGGTGCGTCCGACAAGAGCAGTTGGGGCGGGATGATCGTTGAATACGAGAACAAGAGAGCGGTCCGGCTCAACGGTGACTACATCCGTGACGAGGCTGAGCAAGCCACCCACCTGTGCGAGCTGCTGGACATCTTCACCGCCGAAGGCGTTGATACCGCCTTCGCGAACACTTTCGCATCCTACTTTCTGCCGCACCGCCGCGACCCTCGCCTGGACCTGGATAGGGCCAGTTACGGTGTAGTCAAGGTACTCGAAGACCGTCCTGGCCACTCCTACCCCGACATGCCCTGGGAACCCAAGGCCGCATTCACTGCTCTCGCTGACTTCTACCACGACTGATCGAATGACAGGTGCTCTGACCCACTTCGATTGACGGGTGGGAACATGGCGACCGCAAGGGTTCGCCACTACACATAGACCGTCGAATGAAGTGGGTCAGACCACTAGTGAAGCGTTAAACCATCAACATCCTCAAGCCCATGCTCTGTTCCTAGTTCCTGGTTAATGACTTTTAAGAGGGCAAGGGCTTTAAATCGATGGATTGAGCCACTACTCTCGTCAGCTTTCTTTACAGTTTTATAGTCAACCTCTGCGCGCTTCGCCAGGTCGGAAACCGATAAGCCCGCTTCTTCTCTCAATTCATGTAACGTTGCCATAAACAATATATGCTCCTCGCTATTCACAACATTTCTGCTAGTAGTGTGTCATGAAACACTGGGAAACACAAGTGATGGTTCTGGTAAATCAGGGCTTTCCCATTCTCTGCTGTGCCGCCTGCGACGGCAGGGGAAGAAGGGGATGGGTAGGGAACACCCCACACCCCGGCAGGAGGACTCGCTGTCCTCCTGCACCTCCTGCTTGAGAAGGGGAAAGCCCTGTCTGGTAAATCAGGGCCATTGAAAAGTAGCGCATGCCATGCTCCGTTGGGCAAGCCATCGCCCCTACGCGGATCGAGCCTCACCGGCTTTCGCCCGGGGGACCCAATCAGAGGCTCCATCAATGGCGTTCTGTCCGAGAAACATGCTCAACTGGGCCGCGTGTTCCTGCACGTGGCGCATGGTATACAGGAGGAGCTCGAAAAAGCTCACCAGCTTTCCCTCGGTCCAGGGGAAATCGACCTGTTGGTGCGCTTTCTCGTCTGACAACCCGGCTATCGTTGTCTGGCACTTCTTGCGCAGATGCACAAGATAGGCGTGTAGCTCTTCTCTGGTATAGGGCCGTTCGGGAAAGACCCCTGCCGGGTCAAGCTCATCCAGCGTGAAGGGCGTGGGGGGAGCGAAGCCCTCAAATGAGCCTGTGAGATACAAGTCGAGCCAGAAGAGCGTGTGATAGGTGATATACCAGAATGCTGCGGATTCCGAGGGCTGTGGGTGGTCTGAGTGGTCGCTCCAGAGGCGTCCATTCCAATGCGTGCCGGGACAGGCGAGCATGGCGTTTTCGAGCATGTCGATAGTCGCGCCGAACTGCTGCCAGAGGGCGGCCCTCCACAATGCATCCATCTATACACCTCCAAGTGTCATACTAATCCTGTCTACTGCTCAGCAAAATGTGCTGCTGACCTCTTCTTCTTGTCTCTTGCAAAAGCGGAAATCGGAATTACCAATAAGAACCGGCAGTAGCACCATGAAGACGCTGCCAACGCCTGGGCTGCTCTCAACCTGCACCAGGCCGCCATGTTGCTGCACGATAGCATTCACAATGGAGAGACCGAGGCCAGCGCCACCCTTGTTACGCGTGCGCGAGCCGTCCACGCGATAAAAGCGGTCAAAGATATGAGCCTGTTTGTCCGGGGAGATACCGATGCCCGTGTCGGATACCGTGATCATGGCCCAGGCGTCTTTGCGGTCAATGCACACCGTGACTGTACCGCCAGGGTGATTGTAGTAGATCGCGTTTTCCACAAGGTTGTTAAAAACGCGCGCCAGCAGCACATCATCTCCCTGCACTACCACACCAACGCCTTCTAGCGGGCACAATGTGACCTGTCGCGCCTCGGCTACAGGTTGCAGATCGAGCAGCACTTCTTCGACCAGCGCCTCCAGAGGTACTTCGTCCAGGATGGGGGCCTGCTCGGCCTTTGTCAGCAGCAGCAGATCGTTCACCAGGGATTCCAGCCGCGTCAACGCGCGCTCCTGGGATAGGGCCAGCGCACGAAAGTCAGCAGATGGGATGTCTGGATGCGCAAGGGTCACCTCCAGATTCGTGCGCAGCAAGGTCAGCGGAGTACGCAGTTCGTGAGCGGCATCGGAGACGAAATTGCGCTGCTGCTCAAAGGAGCGTTCCAGCCGTGCCAGCATCGCATCAAAGGTATCGGCGAGTTCCTTGACCTCATCCCTGGGTCCAACCAGCGCCAGGCGGGTAGCGAGAGTGCTGGCCTCGATATTCCTCGCCGTGCCGCTCACGCGCCGCACCGGGCGCAGCGCAATCCCCGACAGCAGGTACGCGCCGCCGCCGCCCAGCACAGCTACCAGCACCAGCCCTACCAGCGAGATACTGCGTAGCTGGAAGAGAATGATTTCCTGGATTACCTTCATCGTATCGGGAGGGGTCCCTGGAACTCCGAACACAATCTTCTTAGACGTGCCTTGTAATGATGGTACAGGGATATTGGCAGGAAATTGGAGTTGCTTCAACTGCTTAGAATCATCGTTCAGGAGCGTGATCTTGCCATTGATCTTAGGAAAAGTCATCTCCGTTTCTACATTTATGAATACTACCAGTCCAAAGCTGAGAATCATCACCAATCCGGATGACCACAGGGCCAGGCGCAGGCGCAGCGGGAGCCGCCACTTCCAGTGTAGACGCGTGAGTAATTGTACAGCCTTCATGAAATGGCCTCCTGGTGACCGGGCAGGCCGAGACGATAGCCCCGCCCAACAATAGTTTCAATATAGCGGGGAGTTTCCGCCACGTCCCCCAGTTTGCGGCGTAACGAGTTGATATACACGCGCACGGTGCTCGTCAGGGGATTGACCTGCATATCCCAGACGTGCTCCAGCAGGTTTTCATGGGTCACGACTTCACCCTGGTGATACATGAGGTACTCCAGCAGGCTGAACTCTTTGCTTTTCAGCGCCATTTTCCGGTTCCCCTGCCAGGCGATACGCGCCGCCGGGTCCAGTTTGAGGTCAGTATATTGCAATACGGGCGCACGCGCGCGCATATCGCGCCGCAGCAGCGCCCGTATGCGGGCCAGTAGCTCCACAAAATGGAAAGGCTTGACCATATAATCATCGGCGCCCAGTTCAAAGCCGCGCACTCGCTCTGCGAGTTGCCCGCGAGCCGTCAGCATCAGGATGAGCAGAGCGGGGCGGCTGGCCCGCAGGCGGCGGCACACCTCCAATCCATCCAGTTCTGGCAGGTTCAGGTCCAGGATCAGCACCTCATACTCATTGACCTCGGCCAGATACCAACCCTGCTCGCCATCTAGAGCAATATCGACGGCATATCCTTCGTAGCGCAATCCTTTGGCCAGCGCCTGGGCGAATTCAAGCTCATCATCAACAATTAATAAGCGCATGCTGCTTCAAGCCTCTTAAAGATACCTACACTCATACCTGCCATCTCCTATGACGACGCGGCTTTCAGCGCCAATGGTGTCTTATGTATACGCCCATGAGGCAAGCCACGCCCTACGGCACGCTTCGGCCTCCCGGCCTACTCCGCGCGCAGGGCCACGATCGGGTCCATGCGTGACGCGCGCTGGGCTGGATAGAAGCCGAAGACGATGCCCACCAGCGCCGAGAAGCCGAAGGCCAGCAGGACGGCCAATATATCCAGGATAAACGGTTTGCTGGTGACATGGGCGTTGATGACAGCGCCGATCAGACCGCAGCCAATGCCTACCGCTCCTCCAAGTGTACTCAAGATGAGCGCCTCAATCAAGAACTGGGTCATCACATCGAAGGGCCGCGCCCCGATAGCGATACGAATGCCGATCTCTCGCGTGCGCTCGGTCACCGAAACCAGCATAATGTTCATGATGCCGATGCCGCCCACCACCAGCGAGATGGCGGCAATGCTTACCAGCAAGATCGTCAACGATTGGGTTGTGCTCTGGATGCTTGACAGGACCTGCGCCTGGTTGAGAATGCTAAAATCGTCCTGGTTCGGATCGCTGATATGGTGGCGTTGCTCCAGCAACTGCTTGAGAGAGGCTTGCACATCGTTCACAGTATCGATTCTGTCCGCCAGCAGGAGAATCGTATCCACGCTCTGGCTGCTGTCAACGTGCTGGCCCCCGCTCAGACGCTGCTGGGCGATACTCACAGGGATGTAGACTACATCATCGGCATTCGAACCGGCGCCAGTTGAGCCTTTGGATGCCAGGAGGCCAACCACTGTAAATGGCACCCCATTGATAAGCATCTGCTGCCCAATCGGATCAACGCCCAGAGGAGTAAACAGGTTATCGGCGACGGTCTGCCCGATCACGGCAACGGCCTGGGTCTGCTGGACATCAGACTGTGAGAAGAATGCTCCTTCCTGCATATGCCAGCCACCAACCTGCTGATAGCTGGCATACACGCCTCGCACACTTGTCGCGTAGCTCTGGTTCTGGTAGATCAGATGACCCCCCACGCCCACGACGGGACTGGCGGCGGAGACATGCGGCAATTGCCCGATCGCGTCCGCGTCGGCTAACGTCAACGGCGTGCCAGCGCTCGCGCCGCGTCCGCCAATCTTGCCCCCCGCGAAGACAGTCAGTTGATTCGGATTCAGATTCGAGAGGCGCTGATTGATGTAGGCAGCGTTGCCCTCACCGATCGAGGTAATCATGATCACGGCTCCTACGCCGATGATGATGCCCAGCGATGTGAGCAACGAGCGCAGGATGTTGGCTCGCAACGCCTGGAACGCGCTCCTGCTCCCCTGGTAGAGCGCCATGAAACCCCTGGTTCGCATGGCCCGCGATTTTTTCACCGGCCTGCTGGCCTTTGTGCCCCTGGGAAGCTCACGCGCGGGTTTCACGACCGGAAGCGCTGTTTTCGTGCGCGGTTTGACAAAGTTCATGGGTGTCTCCCTTCCTCCCCCGTTCCCCCCTGTATTGAGAGGCGAGGCAATTGTGCCTGCGCCGGTTCTGGCACGGGATTGGCAGCATCGCGCACAAGGTGTCCATCGCGGAACACCACCTGGCGGCGGCAATAGCTGGCAACATCGGGATCATGCGTCACGAGCACAACCGTCAGGCCGCGCGTGTTGAGTTCTTGCAGGATAGCCATGATCTGCACGCTTGTGTGGCTGTCCAGGTTCCCGGTTGGCTCATCGGCGAGCATCAACGCTGGACGCGTCACCAGCGCGCGCGCAATCGCCACGCGCTGCTGCTGGCCGCCGGAGAGTTCCGCCGGGCGATGCTGAGCGCGGGTGCGCAGCCCGACCATCGCCAGCGCCAGCATGGCGCGCTGGCGCCGCTCCTGCGTGGCCATGCCCGAGTAGATGAGCGGCAACTGCACATTGTCCAACGCGTTCATCCAGGAGAGCAGATTGAAGCCCTGGAAGACAAAGCCGATCCTCTGATTGCGCACGTCAGCCAGTTGCCTGGTACTCATCTCGCTCACCGGCACGCCGTTGAGCCAGTAGCTGCCACTAGTGGGCCGGTCCAGGCAGCCCAGCAAATTCATGAACGTTGATTTACCGGAGCCAGAAGGTCCCATCACTGCAACGAACTCACTGCGCGCTATCTCCAGATCAACACTACGCAGCGCTGGTACTACTGTACGCCCCAGATAGTAGTGCTTCGTCAATTGCAGCACGCGGATGATCGGCGGCGAGTTGCTCGCGCTCGTAGCATGGATAGATGTATCATGGTTCACCAGTTTTACTTTCTGCATCATTTTTCCTCGGCGCGGTCCTATTGGCCGCCTTTAATGACCTGCACGGGACCGCCACCGGGTTCGCCACCGGGTCCGCCGCCGGGAGCATTGTTTGGCTGATTGGATGTGTTGCCGCCTGTCTGGCCCACTACAACCTGGTCGCCCGCGTGTAATCCGGAGAGCACTTCGGTCTGGGCGCCATCGGTTAAGCCGGTAGTCACCACAACCGGGGTCAGTGTGCCATGACGAAGCTCCAACACAACTCTTGTATGCGTTTGCGCAGAGCCAGCGGCGTTCCCATTCCCATTCCCTTTGGAACCACCTGGGCTTTGTGAGGAGCCAGGATTGCGCGAACCGCCCAGAACCGAAGCCAGCGCGTTGCGGTCCAGTTCGCCTGCTTGCAGGGCGGTATTCAGGAAGCTAAAGGCCGAGTTAGGCACAAGAAGCGCATCTATACGTTGATCAACGGTAATGTTGGCGGTGGCGGTCATGCCCGGATACAGGTGCGTGCCATTCAGGCTCCCCAGGTCGATCGCCAGGTGTACATCGTAGCTGACCACATTCGAGGAGGATGTCTGCCCGTTGAGATTTACCGACGCTACTGTCGCATGAAATGTCTGCGAGGGATACGCCGATACTGTGAACTGCGCCGGCTGACCCACCTGTACATGCGCGATATCTGCCTCGCTCACCTGCGTCGTCACACTCAAACTGCTCAAATCCGAGAGTGCAATAAAGGGGCTGGAACTGCTGCTGCTGCTGCTACTACTACCAATCAACTGGCCGACAGTACCATTGATGGAGGTGACTACCGCATCGGCGGGCGCTTTGATGACAGCATTGTTATTGGCCGTATCCAGGTTGTGTTGCGCTGATTGAAGCTGCTGGTTCGCCTGGTCCAATGAATTTTGCGCGTTAGTCACTCCCTGCCGGGACGAGGAGACTGCCGCGCTCGCTTGCTGCTGCGCCAGGCGATAATTGTTCCGCGCCAGGTCCTTGCAGTTGGGGGCCGCGCCAGGATTATCACAGATCTTGAGCGCCTGCTGTTCCTGGTCATAGGCCACGGCCAGCGCTGTCGTGGACTGCTGCCGTTGCTGGCTCAAATTTGTTTCTGCCGTATTGAGACCCGTCTGCGCGTGATTGACGGTGATCTGCGCTGCATTGACGTTATCCTGGAGCGCGGTTCGATCATAGGTGAGCCTGGCCAATGTCTGGCCCGCCGTCACATGGTCACCAACATGCACGGCAATCTCGCTCACCTGCCCCGCCTCCCCAAAGTTCAGATTATATGCCGTCCTGGGACTGATAGGCCCGCTCCCAGAGACCTTCACCGAGAGGTTGCCAATCTGTGCCGGCAACTGCTGATACTGCACAGGAGATTGGCCCGCCTGTTGAAAATAGTACAGGCCGCCACCAATGCTGCCCAGGATGACGATCAACACAATAATGAGCGTGACAATCAGGCGGCGACGAGAACGAGTCGGCACACTGAGCATGACCTCGGTGTCTTCGTCCTCAATGACAGGACGAAAGTCTATGACCTCTTCTGTGGCTATTCGTGATGCAGTTTCCGCGTCTATTTCTGACATAGGTATTACTCCTGTTGCTCTACAAAACATAGGTGAACCCGGTATTTTTATGCATGTTTAGTAGCTGCCGGTGCATGTAGTAATAGCGTGATGCTAGATGCTGTGATGATATTTGCGCTGTTCTTTGTCCCTAGCACGTTCAACCATCCCCCGATTTTGAGCGATCCGGGGGTGACGCGCTCCAGGCGTACAATCTGCGTCTGCGCAGTCAGGCCCATGATATAGTCGTTTCCGCTGGCGTCGGTCACGGTGATCCTATTCCCGCTCACCTGGGAGATAGTGCCCAACACCCCCTTCGCATTCGTGTTTACTGGTTGTGTACCCGGACCGTCACCCTTCTGCTGGCCTCCCGGACCTTTGCCGCCTGGAACGTCGACTATTGTCGCCGGACAGCCCGACGAAGCTTTTTTAACACCCGTTATCTGATTCGCTTCCCCCTGGTCTCTGATATTGATCATACGTGCTGTATAGGAATGGTCAGGATACTGGATCACTACTACCACCACATTCAGACCATCGTGCAAATCAGCACTTGTCAATAATTTTTCCTGGTCAAAGCTGGTAGTATTCGTATATCTTACCGGGATGCTCTTCCCGCTAGTGTCATGCATAGTCAGCGTCGTTCCATTTATCCCTTGCAGCGTGCCTGTCACCATAGCAACGTTATGTATTACAGTCTGCTGGCAACTCGTGGCGGTCGAGGTGGCGGCGGCATTCGCCCCCGCAGTAGTATTGGAGCCGCAACCGGCAAGATAGAGCATGAACAATAAAAAAATAACTATGCAGGGGCGCTGGTGGCTTGTCCCCTGGGCGGCCGTTTCCCGGCCCGGTAGCCTCTTTACATACATAACAGCATAACTCCTCGCGCCTGCCAATCCCCTGAATTGGGCGGCCAGGCAGTGTTATTTCGCAGGCTATTCTGGTACCTGCTAACAGCAGTGTAGCAAAGAGGCTGTGAATTCCTTGTTAAATGATTTACGGAAAGCCACAGGAGATTGTAAAAACTTTGCAAAGTCGCAGGCGCGTCCCGGTTCGCGTAAGAGCACTACCTTGCCAGTAATAAAAAGAACGTGCTACAATGAACCTGTTCCATTCTGTGGAACCGCGACATAATAAGAACAACATCACAGGATAAGGATTGTGATAAGGTATCAGATCGAGGTGCGGGCTATTGCAGTGCAGCACGATGTGCGGACGCAGCAACTGGCTCGTGAAATACAACAGTTGCCGCTAACGACGCTCCCCTCGCTAGCCGCTATCTCCGCCAGTCCAGCCCCCCTCTTTATCCGTACAGCCCAGCTTTACTACCTGGCCGGCGACTGCGCCCGCAGCCAGGTTGAGCGGCTTACCCGCGAACTCCTTAGCGATCCGGTGGTGCAGGTAGCGCGTATCAGCAAAACCGAACATGAACGCCCGCACGAGCACTCTCCTGAGGGAAACGCATTCCCCGCTCACATCATTGACGTGCTCTTTCATCCAGGCGTAACCGATACGCTCGCGGAAAGCATACACCTGGGCACCGCACTGCTGGGCCTCCCCGCTCTGGAGCAGGTAACCACGGGCCAACGCTACATCCTCGATGGCCGCTTTAGCGAGACCGATGCCCGCGCTATCACCCAGGCGCTTCTGTATAATCCTGTCATCCAGCACTATCACCTCTATCCAGCCTACCCGCACACGGAGAATGGAGAGGCGCCCCCCGCGGCCGATGCCTTTGCGACGGATACCCCGCAATCTATCGACGCATCACCCTCCCCGACAGTATCAGTTGCCATATCCGCCATGACCGACAAGCAGTTGCTCGCGCTGAGCAAGCGGGGGATGCTGGCCTTGAACCTTGACGAGATGCATGCTATCCAGGACTATTATCGACGTGAGGGACGCGAGCCGAGCACGGTTGAGTTGGAGACGCTGGCGCAAACCTGGTCGGAACACTGTTCGCACAAGACATTCAAAGCAACTATCGTGTATCGCGAACTGGACAGCCAGGGCCATGTGCTTATGGAAGAGACCATCCACAACCTGCTCAAGAGCTACATCATGCGCGCCACCGAGCAGGTGCAGCGACCCTGGGTGGTCTCGGCCTTCAGCGACAACGCGGGCATCATACGCTTCAACGAGACACAGGATATCGCCTTCAAGGTCGAGACCCACAACCATCCATCAGCGATTGAGCCGTTCGGCGGCGCGAACACGGGCATCGGAGGCGTCATCCGCGATGTAATGGGTGTCTCGGCCCAACCTATCGCCGGCACCGATATTCTCTGCTTCGGCCCACCTGCTACAGCAGCCGACACGCTGCCGGCAGGCGTGCTGCCACCGCGCCGCATCGCCAGCGGCGTCGTCAGCGGCGTGCGCGACTACAGCAACAAGATGGGCATTCCCACGGTTAACGGTGCGGTCCTGTACCATGAGGGCTACCTCTACAATCCGCTGGTCTTCTGCGGCTGCCTGGGCATCCTGCCGCGCGAGAGTCACCCCAGCCAGGCACAGCCGGGTGACCGCATCGTGGTGCTCGGCGGGCGTACTGGGCGCGACGGCATCCACGGCGCGACCTTCTCTTCGGGCGAGATGAGCCGCGAGATCAACGCGCAGGCCGGGAGCGCGGTACAGATCGGTGCGCCGATTACCGAGAAGAAGGTCGCCGATGTCATCGTGCAGGCGCGCGACCGCCGGCTGTACCACGCGATCACCGACTGCGGCGCCGGCGGCTTCTCCTCGGCCATCGGCGAAATGGGCGCGGAGACAGGCGCGCGCGTCGAACTCTCCCAGGCCCCCCTCAAGTACCAGGGCCTGGCCGCGTGGGAGATCTGGCTCTCTGAAGCGCAAGAACGCATGGTGCTGGCCATCCCCCCCACGTGCCTGCCAGACCTGCTGGCCATCTGCGCAATTGAAGAGGTCGAAGCCAGCATCATCGGCGCCTTCACCAGCGACCACCGCCTGACAGTTTTGTATCACGAGCAGGTTGTTGCCGACTTGTCTATGGAATTCCTGCATGATGGCCGCCCTGAAAGAATACTGGAGGCGGTGTGGACAGAACAATTTCGTGTAGGGGCGCCCCTACACACGCAGGCAGGGCGCACGCACTATCGGCGGGCAAGGGGAGCCGAAGGGGCGCCCCTACACGAAAATCACGCCGAGATCCTGCTGGCTCTGTTGCGGCATCCCACCATTGCTTCTAAGGAGGCGATCGTGCGGCGTTACGATCACGAGGTGCAGGGGGCGACGGTGCTGAAGCCGCTGGTGGGGAGAGCGGGCAATGGGCCGGGCGATGCGGCTGTGTTGCAGCCGATCCTCGATCCCGCTGTGGATGAGCAAACAGGCGCCGGGATTGTGCTTTCCAATGGCATTAACCCGCTGTATAGCGCGCTTGACCCCTATCATATGGCGCTGAACGCGGTTGACGAGGCCCTGCGCAACCTGACGGCGGTGGGCGGCGACATTGAGCGCACGGCCATCCTCGACAATTTCTGCTGGGGTAGTCCCACCGACCCCGCGCAATTAGGCATGCTGGTGCGCGCCGTCAAGGGCTGCCACGATGCCGCCGTTGGCTTTGGCACGCCATTCATCTCCGGCAAGGACAGCCTCAATAACGAGTATCGCGTTGCCGGCCAGCGCCTGCCGGTCATTCC
>JALYVR010000545.1 GCA_030853145.1 Chloroflexota bacterium
TAGACCGTGCCGGTTCCGCGTAGGGACGGGGCGCAGGCCAGCGCATTGGTTGATACTAAATAAGGGTTGAATCTTCCAAGGTGAAGAGATGCCCTGTTCCAACACGGCACCTGATTTTGTATCAACGCATGAGTCCCTACGCGAGAGAGGAGAGCGCCCTTCCTCTTAGACGGCTGTGTTGGCATCAACGCCCTTGTCAGCTACACAAGCACAACCGCGGACACCGAATAGATCGGCGGCAAGAAATCGGCGACCAAGCGCCAGGTCTCGCCGCGGTCCTGACTGGCGAAGAGTTGTCCGGTGTTCGTGCCGACATAGATGCCGCAAGGGTCCAGCGTATCGGCACACATGCCGTGACGCAGCACTCCCAGTCGCACTCCCTGCCCCACAGGCAGGCCGTTCGTCAACGGCTGCCACTGCTCGCCGCCGTTCTCGGTGCGGTAGACGGTGAACTGCTCACCAACATTATTGCGGCCATCGGGGTCCTCGACAACCACAAAGACCGTTTCTGGATGATGGGCATCTATGGCTATAGGAAATCCAAATTCTGAGGGCAGGTCTTGCTGGATGTCGATCCAGTCATCGCCCCCATTCAGGCTTTTGTAGATGCCGCAATGGTTCTGCTGGTAGAGCATGTCCGGTTGCTGCGGGTTCTGGACCAGCCGGTGAATGCACTGCCCGAATTCCGGATACTCCTCAGGCTGGAAGCTGGCACGCGTGTTCTTGTTCGCAAATACCCAATGTCGGCCGCCATCATCGGTGCGCATACAGCCGACAGCGGAGATGCCTATCCACATTCTCAGCGGATTCGAGGGATCAACAATAATGGTATGCAGGCATAGACCGCCGGCGCCCGGATTCCATTGCTCGCGCGTCGGATGTGACATGAGGCCATCATTGACTTCCCAGTTCCGCCCACCATCGCTGCTGACCCACAGACTGGCCGGATCGACGCCCGCGTAGACCACTCCCGGCTCGCTGGAGCGACCCGGCTCAATGACCCAGATGTTTTCGAGCTTCTGCTCGCTGTTTTGCGGAAACTGGATGCCGCGCTCCGGCTCCTGCCACGTCTGCCCAAAATCGTCGCTGTAGCGCAGGAATGTGCCGAAGAAGTCCCCGTTATCGGCAGCAAACATGCGGTGACCAGCGCGCTGATCGAGGGCAGCATAATAGATACGATGACTTTTGAGGGTCGTGGACTCGACGTTCCACTGCTCGCGGTCGCGCGAGGTGAGCAGGAACAGGCCACGCTTTGTGCCAACCATTACTAGAACAGTACCCGTAGTATACATAGTATGCTGTGCCATATACGCTCCCTTCTTACTTGAGGTGCTATAGGTCGCGGCTAACCGCCGGCAACCGATGGGAAGATGGCTATCTTCGCGCCGGGAGGAACAGGGGTATCAAGACCTTGCAGGTAGCGGATGTTCTCTAGCTCTAGAAAGATGTTGACATAGCGGCGCAACTCACCTGTTTCGTGGCACAGGTGAAAGGAGGCGCCCGGAAAGTCGCGTTCCAGGGCCGCAATGACCTCGCGGACCGTAGCGCCCTCCACAACTACAGAGGCCCGATTGTCCACGCTTGCCCGAAGCGCGCTGGGGAAAGAGACTGTAACGACAAGACCAGACGTTGATGCGTCCATGACGACCTCTTTCTGCGAAAAATTATCCAGCCATATGACAGTATACCCTACAGTACCAGCGATTACTTCTTCTGGATTGCTCAAAATAAAGTATAGGGCGTAGTTTTTATTGTTTGTCAGAAAGTGATTCTGCCTCTGAAGCTCTCTCAATCAATGTAGGCATATAATAACGTGTGTTTGGCTCATCCAATCTGGCCCCGTTGGGTCCTTTTTGGACAATGCAAAAGGACCCAGGTGCTATAATTCAAATAATGCAAAAGGGACCCATGCGCGCGTGTGTTTTTGCTATCACCAGGGCCGTTCTAGATAGTCCTTGTACACAGGCTCGTGTTCAAATACACGAGCCTGGCTAAAGACGTTAGAAGGAGAACTGAACCATGCGCTCCTTTCGCTTACTCTTGCTCGTGCTCATGATGGCCGTCTTGCTGGCCAGTTGTGGGCAAACGACTGCTGGTCCAGCCACAACTCCTACTCCCACTCCTGCTCTTTCATCCAGTGCGCGGGCCTATCTCACAGCCGCGCTGGACATCATGCAACGGTATTCTGTCAACCGCAAGAAAATCAATTGGACGACTTTGCGGCAGGATGCCTTCTACCTTGCCGCTGGCTCCCAAACTCCAGCCGACACCTATCAAGCCATCCGCTATGCCGTGTATGAGCTGGGCGATCACCACAGCTTCTTCTTTGAGCCACAGGCTATGCAGCAGCAAGCGGCCGCTCTCACGCCAGATGAAGTCCCGCATGGGCAGCGGTTGTCCCATGGGATTGGCTACCTCGCCCTCCCTCACTTTGGGGGGTCGGAACAGGCGACACAGCAATACATTCTGCTCGCCCAGCATGCCATCCGTACGGCAGACCAGGCGGGAACCTGTGGCTGGATCGTCGATCTGCGCATCAACGACGGGGGAAATATGTGGCCCATGCTCGCTGGGGTTGGGCCGATCCTGGGTGAGGGCGTGGTCGGCTCGTTTGTTATTCCCGGGGGGGCCAAAACACCCTGGGGCTATTCTCATGGACAGGCGCAACTGGCTGGATCGACCATCATAGGGACACCGAACGCGTATTACCTGAAGCACCTTTTGCCTCCAGTTGCGGTGCTGACTGCCTCAAACACGGCGAGTTCCGGCGAGGCGATCGTCGTCGCTTTTCGGGGCCGCCCCCAGACACGCAGTTTTGGCGAGCCCACTCATGGTATTCCCACCGCCAATGCCCCCTTCACGTTACGTGATGGAGCAACTCTTAATTTGACGACAGCACTTGATGCTGATCGCACCGGCCACACCTATGATAGTGCTATTGCTCCAGACCAGGCCAGCCCCGTTGTTGATCCCTCAAAAATAGGCACACCTGGTGACCCTGGCCTCCGGGCCGCCACGACCTGGCTGCACGATCAAGAGGGATGTCAGGGTTAATGCTCACTGGCCCCGCTTGCCGGCAAGAGGGCCTCACACATGGTATCCAACAAAGAGGAACAGGGAAAATACAGGGGAGGCACGAGAGGTAGGGGCGCGGTTTACAAGCCCGCGCACTACAGATGGCATCACGATCATGCCTGGGCGCAAGCTTGTAAACCGCGCCCCTATCTCTCTTTTGGAGCTTAATGCATCTCTTCCGCGCTACTGAACGAGAGCACCTCACCTCCTATGTGGACTGTTGCATCCCAGGTGATCTTGATGGCATCTTTCACACTCTGGTGTGCTGGACAGCCCAGGGTATGGTTCTTCAGCGCGCGCTCGGTGGCATCGCGGAACTCAGGGGGTACCTTGAAATCGTAGTGTACTCCGATGGCTTCAATACGAATTGTTTTGCCGATGCCGGCGATACGACCATCAACGGTGGCCGTGAATGCCTGGCGGTCGAGAGGAATCTTGCGCCCTGACAGGGCGCCGGCAAGTGTGCCGTACATTCAACCGGCGACTGCGGCCACGATGTGGTCCAGGGTGGAGGCGACCGGAGGCCCCTCCTGCGCTCCATAGTACGTCCTTAAGGCGCCCTGCACGCCATATATCACCGGTTCCGCCACGTCACCAAGGTAGGCATTGCGATACCCATCACGATAGACGAGGCGCGCGTGCGAGATATACTCAAAGTCATCTGCCATAGTGCATCCTTCCTTTCGTATGCATTCAGCTATTGCCCAGGACCGTTCAAGATGAGCGATCACTACCATAGCAGGTCGTTGGAATGCTCCCATTCCCTATGGTATACTACTATGCAAGCATACCTCTTACACTGACATTCATCAATGAGGCGCGTAAGTCAACAGTAGCATTGACGCTTCAGGAGGTCATCCGATGGAAACACCTTTATCCCCGCTCGAATTCCTACGACGCGCCCGGCGCCTGTATCCTGACCACGAGGCTGTTGTCGACGAGGGTCACCGCCTGACGTATTCAGAGTTTGGCAGGCGCTGTGACCGCTGGTCGGCCGCGCTCCAGCACCTGGGCGTCAAGCAGGGCGACCGCGTGGCCTATAT
>JALYVR010000546.1 GCA_030853145.1 Chloroflexota bacterium
CTTCGTAATTGGTGGCTTGGACAAGATCGCCTCCATCACGGCCGCGCCTACCCCCACCAGCGGCAGGGGAGCCGATACTTTGGTGCGCGTCTTATGCATACTGCGCATGAGTTCGTCGAGCACCTGGCTAAACGAGTACTGTGCTGGCCCGCCAATGGTATAGGTCTTGCCCGTGGTGCGCGCTGGATCATCCAGGACGTTGAGAATCACCGTCACCACATCCTCTACATAGATCGGCTGGAACATGATTTTTCCGCCCCCGATCAGGGGTACCACCGGAGCCGTGCGAATCAGGTCTGCGAGACCCTTAATAAAAGGCGCATCCTTCCCGAAGAGCACTGAAGGTTGAATGATGGTCCAGGCCAGACTACTCTCTTTGAGCATTTTTTCAGACAGGTAGCGTCCCTGCATATATGAGCCTGCTTTGTCCGGCTTCGTCCCCAGGCCGCTGATTTCGATGATGCGCTTCACTCCAGCGGCCATGGCGGCGTTCACCACGTTGGTTGTGCCCTGCACATTGATGGTCTCGTACTTGTTCCCTGCCGACTGCTTGCGGTCAGCGGTAAGAAACGCCGCATGCACAATGGTGTCGATGTCGCGCACGGCCTCCTCAAGCGTCATAGCTAGCGTAGTATCGCCCTCCACAAACTCAACCTGGCTCGCGGGCAAAATGTCGCTGGCCCGTTTGATGTTGCGTACCAGACAGCGCGGCCGCTCCCCCCGCGCGATCAGGCGAGCGACGAGATGTCTTCCGATGTATCCTGTTGCACCCGTGATGAGTATCATATGACCTCTTTTCCTTTTAAAGCGTGCTGGTTCCCTGTCCCAGAGACGCCGTGTATACCTGGAGCAGGTAAGAGCTTGTGTGCGCCTGTCGCATCATTGTTCAATCGTACAACATTTTGTTTCTTCGTAGCTGCGCGATTGATCGCGCCTGTCAAGCCAGCGCACATGTTAAGCCAGCCAGCGTGTGTCTGGCCAGCCGCTCGGCTGGCTGACCGAGCGCGATCAATCGCGCAGCTACGAAGAGGGGGGGAGTATCTTTCGGGAGCTTTTAGCACAGCGCCTCCCCAGGCAGCAGGATACGTACAGTCACGCCCTCGCCGGGCGCGCTTTTGATGGTCAGGTTGCCGCCGGCGATGGCCAGCAGGGCGCTGTGGGATAGCAGGCCGCCGCCGGTGCCCGTGGTGGAGCGGCTGGCGGAGGCGATGCCGACGCCGTCGTCGGAGACGCTGACCTCTAAATCGGGCTGACATGTGGCCGTGAGAGTCAGGCGCAGGTAGCGGTGGACATCGCTGCCGCGCGCGTGCCGGGCGGCATTGCGCAGGGCCTCCTGCACGGCGGCGAAGATCAGCTCGGCAATGGCGGGCGGCGTCACCTCGTCGATACAGGCCGCGGTCTCATCGGAGACGCACCAGGCAACCTCGTCGAAGGCGTTCTGAAAATCCTGTTCGAGCATGGTGTGAATGGCCTGCATCATGCCCTCGCGCTCCAGGCGATAGGGCGCGCCGGGCGCAGTCGTGCGCATCATGGCGGCCAGGCGGCGATGGGCGTCGCTAATCATGCCGATGGCCTCGTTGAGCGCCTGCTGGGAGTCTGTGGGCTCCGGAGAACGGAGAGTCGCGCTGCCATTGAGCGAGCGTAGGGTCTCCAGTCGCAGGAGGGCCAGGTGCATCTGTGGCAGGATCTCATCGTGCAACACCCGGCGCTGCTGCGCCCCCAGCAGCTTCACATCCACGATGCGGCGGCGCAGCAGCCCGGCAACCGCCTGCATGGCCTCGTGATCGCCCAACGTATCGAGTATGCGCTGCCCGCAGGCCTGAGCCAGGTTCATGTCCTCATCCGTAAAGGCGCCGCCGTCCTCGCGCGGCCCCAGGTAGAGCGTCGCTACCAGCCCGCGCTCGTCGTAGATCGGCATCACCCAGCAGATCATGGTCTGCCCATCCGAGATCATGCGCACGCGATGGGTGGTGACCGCACTCTGTCTGTGCTGGCCTGTCTCGTCTTCTGGATAGGATGCCTGCTTGTCGGCCTCGCCCTGGCGAGAGACAGGGCGAGGCTTGCGCGTATCCCCTCCCAGGTGCTGGCCCTGCGTTTCACCCAGCCAGGCATTCTCAGGCCAGCGATAACTGAAGGTGCGCCGCACCGATCCTGCCATCACCACCAGGCGAGCGCTGCGTACTGCCAGCACGTTATGGCACAGGTGGAAGAAGATGTTCTCCAACTCGTGTTCGGTCTTGCTGGCGTCGATATTCAGCCAGTGGCCGAGGGTGGTGCTGCGCAGGAACGGACCTAAGAGGGCGATGTAGCGGTCATGGGCGGTATAGTTGCTCCAGGTGAAGAGGGCGTAGACGCCGGTGGCCAGCGCGGTAATCAGCAGCAGGCCGCTCAAACTGCTGTTAGTGAATGTCACTAAGAGGGCGATGAAGATAGCCACGGCGGTGGAGACGATGACGATGCCGCGCCATTGCTCAAAAAAACCGCGTCGTGCCAGGGGACGCTCGATCAGGATGCCGTGGCGCACAATAGAGTAGCCGATGACCAGGATGATCAACGCCACCACGCCTGTCGTTATGATGTCCAGGATGAGCAGTTCGAGTGGGATCGCGGTCAGCACATGGTGAGGCGGGAGCGGTGCTTGCTGCTCGCGCTCCAGCCAGTTAACCATTGACCACATAGCCAGGACACCCAGAACCGTCGTCAGCGCCACCATCAGCAGCGCGGCCAGCAGTAATCTGGGGCGCGCGAGATGCCAGGAGAGCACAGGCTCCTCAAGCAGCTCGACATCCGTGGGATCATCCCAGAACGCATCGACCAGGCTCTGCAAGAGAGTAGGCGCCTTTGCCCGCCGCCTTCTCACTGTGCGTACCAGTCCCTGCCAGAGCACGCCCAGCAGGCGCGTTGTGCGCTTGGGCGTGAACCATGGTCCGATGGCGCAAAAGGTCACGTAGGCCAGGAACAACGTTGGCAGCAGCACGGCGGGCGAAAACGAGGCCAGACCCGGATGCGTGAGCAGGTCGCCGTACGCCAGCAAGCGGAGCGTGCCGGCGAAGGTAAATGTTGCCTGGTTCAGGATCAGCAGCAGCAGCACGCTGGCAGCGAGTCCCGCGCTGATCGCCAGTAGCAGCGGCCGCCGCCGCCGCCAGGAGGCGTTAATCAACGAGGCATAGTGCAGGCCAATCACAAACCAGATATAGGGGGTGCCCAGGGCGGGTAGCCAGATAAGATGCCAGAGGATCTCCAGCAGCAAGGTAGTTGAGGGATTGGAGAGCGGCAGCCAGATCAATAACGCGTGCAGGCAGAAGAACAGCGCCGCCAGGCCCAGGCCCACGACACCCCAGCGCGTGATTCTGGCCCGGCGGTCACCGTTGAGCCAGACGGTTGTGGCCAGCCAGAGAAATGCCACAGTGTTGAAGATAGAGAGGGCCAGCAGGAGCGTTTGGAGCAGGCGCGCCGGCTCAAACCAGGGTTGTGGGGACATAGGCGCTGTTATTCTTCCTCTTTGTAGTAGGGGACCCATGCTCCCCGGCGGTCCTGCACCAGCGCAACCCCGTTCTCGTCCCAGATGAACATGCGGTTGAGGGTGTAGATCAGCGTGGCGCGCGCGCGGGCCACCTTATCATCGACCGCGCTCTCGCTCAGGCCCCAGGCTGCGTAGATGCGCCCATTGGTGCGACTGACGGCGCGCTTATCGTGCAGGTTGAGGCGCGCGGCGATCTGCTCGTTGGTCATCCCCTGCGCCACCAGTTCGGCCACGCGCAGTTCGTTCGGCTCCAGCAGCGCGCGCGGCGACTGCTCATCAAGGCTGCGCACCTCCTGCACGCGGTCCTCGATCTCAGGGTCCACCAGGCTGCGGCCATTGATGGCATCGCGCAGCAGGGGAACCAGCATGCTGGGAAACAGATAGTTGCTTTTGCGGACATAGGCGTAGTGGGTGAGGATGCCGGAGGCGCGGAACTCGCGGTAGTATTCATCGTCGTCCTGGATGGAGTAGAAGACTACCGGCATACGCGGTCGCTCGCGGCGAATCGCCACGGCCGCTGCCACGCCGCTGATGGCCTTGCGACCTGCCTGCGGGTCCTGCAACTGCACGTCCATCAGGATCACGTCCATATCAA
>JALYVR010000036.1 GCA_030853145.1 Chloroflexota bacterium
TGAGACGACGATGGCGCGAGCAACTCCGCGAGTGCGCGGCGATCACTTGATGTACGACACAGGCACAGGCGAGCACACGATTCGCGTTGAGAGCGACGAGTGGTGGCGCTGGCTGGCTGCTCAGGAGACGACGACCTTTCGCTTCGAGGACGCCGGCGGCAGCTTCACCGCCCGCAGAGAGCGCAAGGGCACGGGCTGCTACTGGTATGCCTATCGCAAGCACGATGGAAAGTTGCGCAAGGCGTACCTGGGCAGGTCGCTAGAGCTAAAGCAGGCGCGCCTGGACAGCGTCGCAGCCCTCTTGAACGAGCCTGGGTCCGCTACTACGCCTGAAGGCGGGAACAATCCCTCGCCCAACCCGCTGCTCATGACGAAGCTCTATCTCCTCCCGGCACGCTCCAGCCTGGTAGCCCGCCCGCACCTCGTCACGCGCCTGAATGCTGGGCTGCGGCAACATGGCCTGACCCTGATCTCGGCGCCCGCTGGCTTCGGCAAGACCACGCTGCTAAGCGCGTGGCAGCAGGCACACCCCCATACGCCCCTCTGCTGGGTCTCGCTGGATACGCAAGATAACGATCCGGCCCGCTTCTGGACCTATGTGATCGCGGCCCTGCACCTGCGACACCCCGGCATAGAGGATCAGGCCATCGCGCTGCTCCCATCCTCCGAAACATCACCACCAGCATTCGCGCCAGCTATGCTGACCGCGCTCATCAACGCGCTCGCGACCATGCCACAGGATGTCGCACTGGTCCTCGACGACTATCATGTGATCACAACCCCCACCATTCACGAAGCGCTGGGCTTCCTGCTCGGCCATCTGCCGCCGCGCATGCACCTGATCATCATCAGCCGCAGCGAGCCGCCGTTGCCGCTGGCCCACCTGCGCGCTCAGGGACAGCTAACCGAGTTGCATGCCGCCGACCTGCGCTTTACTGACGCGGAAGTCGCGGTCTTTCTTAACCAGGTGATGGGGCTGGCACTCTCAAGTAGCGAGATCGCGGCCCTGGAAGCGCGCACCGAGGGCTGGGTCGCAGGCCTGCAACTGGCGGCCCTCGCCATGCAGGGGCGCGCCGATAGGCAGGACTTCATCAGCGCCTTCACCGGCAGTCATCGCTACGTGGTAGAATACCTGGCCGCCGAGGTGTTCCAGCGCCAGCCAGCACATATCCAGAACTTCTTGTTGTCTACCGCCATCCTTGAACGCTTCACTGGTTCGCTCTGCGACGCGGTCACCGGGCACGCTGATGGACGAGAGACCCTGGCATGGCTGGAGCAGGCGCACTTGTTCCTGGTCCCGCTGGATGAGCAGCGCCACTGGTATCGCTATCATCATCTTTTTAGCGAGTTCCTGCGTGAGCGCCTCCAGCAAACATGTTCCGCTCTCATCCCCCAACTGCACCACCGTGCCGCCGATTGGTACGAGAGCCAGGGACTGCTGGATGAGGCAGTGGAGCACATGCTGACAACCACTGACTACGAAGGGACGGCTCACCTGATAGAGCGGCATGCCGAGGCGATTCTCAAGCAGGGCGCGCATATGACCATCCTGCACTGGCTGCGCGCCCTGCCCGCTGAGATGGTGCGCGCCAGCCCCCTGTTGAACCTCCTGTACGCCGGCTCAGTGGGCCTGATCGGACAACTGGACGATGCCGAAGCCCGGCTGCGCGATATTGAGCAGGTCTTAGCCGTCGCCGGCCTGCCTGTTGCTCACCCTGAGCGCGCGGAATCGGCCCCAGAACGTCACATCCTGGGCCTGGTGCTGGCCGTGCGCATCTTCCTGGCTTCCGCCCGCGCCGATGTCCCGCGCACCGTCGAACTCGTTGAGCAGATGCTTGCCTGGTGGCCACGTGAGGAGATGTTTGTGCGCAGCATGGTCATCGTCAGCCTGGGCCAGGCCTATATGTTGAGCGGCGACCTGGCAACAGCGAACCGCATCTTCCTGGAAAACAGAGCCATCAGCCAGGCGTCCGATAATACCTATGTGTTGCTGACATGTATCTGCGCATCTGCCTTCGCGCAGTCGTTCCAGGGACACCTGCTGCGGGCGGCCGAAATTTATAAGCAGGCGCTACACTTGGGGAGGCAGAGAAGTGGGACTCTTGCTCCGGGTGTGAGCATAGCATATACCGGTCTGGGCCTGCTGTTCTACGATTGGAACAGACTCGACGAGGCGGAGAGCCACTTGCGCCTGGGGATCGAGATCGGCCAGCAATGGGGCTACATGGCGATGCTGGCCCAGGCCTACACCTATCTGGCATGTACGCTCTCTGCCAGAGGAGACATACCCGCTGCCTTCGAGACACTGGAACAGGCGGAACAACTCACGCGCCAGCACAACGTAGCCACCGCGATTGACAGTGTACTGGCAAGCCGCGCGCGCCTCTGGCTGGCCCTCGGTAACATCGAAGCCGCTGGCGAGTGGCTGCAAACCTGCGGGCTAAGCGCCGCCGATCCCACACACTATCTGCGCGAGTTTGGACACCTGACACTGGTTCGCATCCTCATCGCGCAGGGTCACTACGAGGATGCCCAGACATTCCTGGCCCGTTTGTTACAGGCCGCCGAATCCGAGCAGCGCATCAGGGGCGCTATCGAGATCCTCGTACTGCAAGCCATTCTCTCGCACAAACGCGGCTCCCCAGTTCAGGCGCTGGAGACACTGACCAGGGCGCTCGCGCTCGCCGAACCGGAGGGCTACATCCGCGTCTTCGTGGACGAGGGGAGATCGGTGATCGACCTCCTGTGCCACGCCCTATCGTGCGGTATCGCTCCAGGCTACACCCGCAAGCTCCTGGCGGCGCTTGAGGTACCCGAAGCCGGCGAAAGCCTGGAAAATACTCCCTTGAGCGAGCGCGAGATGCGTGTGCTGAAATCTATCGCCGCTGGCCAATCGAACCAGCAGATCGCCGCTGACCTGACTGTCGCGCTCAGCACTGTCAAAACACACATCAATAATATCTATGGCAAACTCAACGTTCACAGCCGCACCCAGGCCGTGGCCCGCGCCAGAGACCTGGACCTGATTAGCTGATGCTCATCTCTGCGACACTGGCATCCCCACCCGCAGGAGAAGAGAGATGCCAATATTCCTTCTTGAGCAATAAATACCCTGCACAGACAATCACAGCAATAACTTGCCAAAGCAATGGGACCAATAACGATCCGCGTAGGGGCTATGGCTTTTCGCAGGGGTAGGTTTTTTGCGACGCGCTTTCCCCATTTCATGTGGCATGGAAGGGGTAGGAGCTTGTAAACCGCGCCCCTACCCCTTCTCCCTCTTTTACCTGATTGCGTCTCGCTCTTCCACGAGCCTGCAAAAAACAAAGTCCTGCGAGGCTATGGCTGATAAGAAGCGAGCGCCAAATTTCCGCGCGTTCATGGCTTCCGTTCACGCCTATGCGGCAAGCCACAGCCCCTACGCGGATCACCGTGCGACAAACCATATTGCTCAGGAATACCAGTTGTGATACACTTGGCCTGTCTCATGAAGCAGAACAGAACACAGGGAGCAGTCCAGTGAGCCGGCACGATCATATCCTTCACATCATAGCTCAACAGCAACAAGACAACCAGGCCAACCAGAGGTTTGGTTCGCTTTGCATGCCCGCTACTCCCTGGTAACAAGAAGCAGACAGCACGCGTCGCCAGATCTCTTATAAGAGGTCTGGCGATTTTTTTATGGCGTCAAATTCTCTAGTTTCCAGGAGAAAGACATGGACCCGAGTTTCTTCTTTCGTGGTTGGCTTATTGGCCTCTCGGTAGCTGCCACGGTTGGCCCGATAAGCGTATTATGCATCCAACGCACGCTCCGCAGAGGCTTCCCATACGGCATCGTGTCGGGGCTGGGTGTGGCAACAGCCGATGCCCTCTACGGCTGTGTTGCCGGCTTTGGCCTGACGGTCATCGCCGGCTTCCTCGTCCACCAGCAAGCCTGGTTTCGCGCAATCGGCGGCCTGTTCTTGCTCTATCTGGGCCTCAAAACCCTATTGACCAGGCCGGCCGAACGCGCCGCTAGCGCCAGCGCGACAAATTTTGTGGGCGCATACGTCTCCATCTTCTTGCTTACCCTGACCAACCCGCTGACGATCCTCTCGTTCGCGGCAATCTTCGCGGGCCTCGGCATCGGCAACGGCAAGAACAGCCCCCTCAGCGCGCTCCTCGTCGTCTGCGGCGTCTTTCTCGGCTCGACAACCTGGTGGTGCCTGCTAACCACAGGCATCAGCCTGTTTCGCAACAGATTCACCCCCCAATGGCTACTGTGGATACACAGAATTTCGGGCTGCGTCATTGCTCTCTTTGGACTCCTGGCACTCGCGAGTCTGATCAGCCAAAAATTTGGGTAACCAGAAGCTCCCCAAACCCCACCCACGAATCCATCCTTTGGCCGAAACGTTTTCATCAACGCCATGCTACAGTTAAGCATATAGGTCATTCCTGCTTTCGTGTAGGGGCGTCGCTGGCCTGCGCCCTGTCCACCTGCGCTCTGCATACCTATATCTATTAACTTGAGGTGACTATTTAATGGCTATAAGAATTTTACTTGCCGACGATATCGTCGGCCAACTGTATCACGCTATCTTCTCGGCTCAATTCTTGCAGTTCGTCGTCGCGTTGCTCTTTGCGATCCTGTTTCCTGTGACGAGCGCGGCGGTCATCAACTACCTTGAACGCAAGGTGCTGGCCTGGATCGCTGATCGCGTGGGGCCGCTGCACACGGGGCCACATGGCAGCTTGCAACTCATTGCCGACATGGGCAAGATGTTCCTGAAAGAGGATATCCACCCGGCCAATACCGATAAGCCGATCTTCCTGCTGGCGCCCGCCGTGTTTATCGCGCCGATGGTCGCCTCGTTCGCCGTGCTGCCCTTCTCGCCGTATATCGGCATCCCCGGCACGGCTCTCGCCACCGGCATCGTGTATGTGGTCGCCATGAGTTCCCTGGATATCGTGGGGGTCATCATGGCCGGCTGGGGCTCGAACAATAAGTATTCGCTCATCGGCGGCCTGCGCTCGGCGGCGCAGATGATCTCCTACGAGCTGCCCCTGGTGCTCTCACTGGTGGGAGTCGTGATGCTCACCAGCGCGCTCTCCGGCTCCGGTGTAGGCACAATCTCGATTAAAGAGATCATCGGCTTCCAGAGCGCCAGCGCCTGGCCTGGCAAGGGCATGCCCTTCTTCGACTTCATATTCGAGGGCAATACGCCCTGGGCCTGGTTTATCCTGGTGCAGCCATTGATGCTGCTCGTCTACTACATCTGCGGTCTGGCCGAGACGAACCGCGTCCCTTTCGACCTGCCAACGGCGGAGTCAGAACTGGTGGCCGGCTTCCTCACGGAGTATAGCGGCCTGCGTTGGGCCTTCTTCTTCCTGGGCGAGTACGGCAACATGATCGTGGTCTCGGCCATCACCGTCTCGCTCTTCATGGGCGGCTGGGCCGGTCCCGGCGTCGCTTACCTGACGGCGCCTGGCATGGCCCCCGGCTGGCTCATACTCGGCAATCTGCTGGGCGTACTCTACTTTATCGTCAAGGTCTACCTGCTGATCTTCGTCTTCCTGTGGGTGCAGGGCACACTGCCGCGCCTGCGCTCAGACCAGCTTATGCAGCTCGCCTGGTTGATCCTGATCCCCGTCACCCTGGGCAACATCCTGCTGACCGCCCTGGTCTACCTGCTCGTGAGCAGCGCCAACCTTCCGAACATATTCTTCCTGGTCGCCCTCGCCCTCATCAACTGGGCAATGCTCATCGGCTTCATCAAACTCATCGGCCGCGCCACCGTATCAGCCACACATCGCGCTATGGCCCCCGCCCGCCTGGCCCAACGCCGCGCCGAACACGCCCGCCTGGCCGGGCCAATCTAAACACGACACGTAGAGGTATCGGCAATCACGCAACACCGCGTCTCCCACGGAGTGGCCGTAGCCGTCATTGAGCGCTTTGAAGTGGCCGATATCCAGGAAGAGCAGCGAGCAACAAAACGCATACGTCTCGTAGGGCGTGGCTTGCCTCGCCATCCCGCCTTGTGGGCAGAGAGGCGTAACTTGACGCCTCTTGCCTACCCAACTTTGGCGCCCTCATTATACTAAAGAGAAGGGCAAGCAACCATACAAAAAAGGGCCTCCTATAGGCCCTGCTCTTCTAATGGCTATACGAAGAGGAGGTAACCGGTGGAGGGCACACCTGAACGGACAAAGAACACAAAAGAAACCGGGCTATCAGCTTTTCCTATTGTAGGTATCGGCGCGTCCGCCGGTGGACTCAAGGCCTTTACCGCCTTGCTGGCGCACCTGCCCGCCACCACCGGGATGGCTTATGTGCTAGTGCAGCATCTAGAGCCGACGCACGAGAGCATCCTGGATAGCCTGCTGGCGCGCATCACGCCTATGCCTGTAAGCGAGGCCACCGATGGCATGCTCGTCGAAGCTGACCATGTCTACGTCATTGCCCCCAACACGGATATGTCTCTGACACAGGGCCGGCTCACGCTGCTGCCCCGCACCCAGGAGACCGGCCGGCACCTCCCCATCGATACATTCTTATGCTCGCTGGCAGACGCGCAGCAACAATACGCCATCGGCGTCATTCTCTCTGGCACCGCCTCCGATGGCACGCGCGGCCTCCAGGCCATCAAAGAGCGCGGGGGCAGTACCTTCGCCCAGGATGAGGCCTCGGCCGCCTATCACGAGATGCCACAAAGCGCCATCGCCGCCGGCTGCGTGGACTGGGTTGGCTCCCCCGAAGCCATCGCCGCCGAACTTATCAAGCTCAGCTCCCATCCCGCCCTGCGCCCGGCGAGCAACGCGGAAACAAGCACGGAGAGCGCCGATCATGAGCGGGAGTTCCAGCAAACTCTCCAGCTACTGTCTCAGCATGCCAATCTGGATTTTACGGACTACAAACCCATGACGATCCGGCGGCGTATTCTGCGCCGTATGGCTCTGCAACAGGTCAAAAGCTTCCCGGACTATCTGCTCTTCCTGCAAAACTCCCGCGCCGAAGTAGATACCTTGCTCCGGGAAGTGCTGATCACGGTGACCACGTTTTTCCGTACCTCTGCCACCTTACAGGCCCTGGTTCAGGATGTCTTTCCACGTCTCGTAAAGGCAAAGACCCCTCATGACCCCATCAGGATCTGGGTACCGGGCTGTTCTAGCGGTGAGGAAGTGTACTCCCTGGCTATCTGCCTGCTGGAGTTTTTAGAGGAGCGCTCGCTCACGCTGCCCATACAGATCTTTGGCACAGATATCAATTCAACAGCTATCGAGCAAGCCCGCGCCGGTCGCTATCCGGCCAGGGCGGTCCGCGCCGTCTCGGCGGCGCGCCTGCAACGCTTCTTTACGCTGAACGTCAATGGCGCCTACCAGGTCAACGCGTCGGTCCGTGATCTCTGCGTCTTCACTCAGCATAACCTCCTCAGCGACCCGCCGTTCTCCCGTATCGATGTGATCAGTTGTCAGAACCTGTTGATCTACCTGGAGCCACGCACCCAGCAGAAAGTCATGCGTATCTTGCACTATGCGCTTTTACCCGAAGGCGTGCTCGTGCTTGGCCGCTCGGAAACCATCGGCACAGGCACGGATCTCTTTGCTCCCACGGGAAAAAAGCACAAGCTGTATCTGAAAAAGATCACGGCGGCTCACACCCCTTTGCTCAGTCATTTGAACAGGAGGAAAAGTCTTACGAGCAGCGCACGCGATAAAGAACACGCTATGCATCAGGCAGAGGAGAGCCGAAACGTTGACCTGCAGCAAGAGACCAACCGCCTGCTTCTGGAGCGCTATGCCCCGGCGAGCGTGGTGATCGATAGCGACATGGAGATCCTTTACGTGCAGGGACACACCAGCCTCTACCTGGAATCCGCTCCCGGCAAAGCCAGCCTCAATCTGCTCAAGATGGCGCGCGCGAGCCTGCGACTTGAGTTGCGCACCGCCATCCACAAAGCCCGCAAGAGCGGTCGCGCAGTCAAAAAAGAGAATCTACAATTTACCTCTCATGACCGCCTCAGAGAGGTCACGATAGAGGTCCTGCCTCTGAAGGCATTCTCCATGGAACACTACTTTTTGATTCTGTTTGAAGAGACTCTTGTGCCAGACAGCGCCCCAGCGCCAGCAAATGCGCAGCAGGTCCAGAGCGCGCGCCGGGGCGTTAAAGATCGGCGCATCGCGCACCTGGAACGTGAGTTGGAGGCCACCCGCGAGGATATGCGCTCCATCATCGAGGAACTGGAGGCCACCAACGAGGAACTGCAATCGGCCACCGAGGAACTGCTTTCCAGCAACGAGGAGTACCAGAGCCTCAATGAAGAACTGGAAACCTCCAAAGAGGAGATCCAGGCCAGCAATGAAGAGCTGATCGGCATGAACCAGCAACTTCAGCAGCGCAACGCAGAGCTTCAGGAGGCGTGGGAGTACGCAGAGGCCATCGTGGAAACGATACGTGAGCCACTGCTGGTGCTGGATGCGAGCATGGCCGTGCTGACCGCGAACAGGGCATTCTACCAGTTTTTCCAGGTCTCGCCTGAAGAGACCAGGCAACACTCGCTCTTCGATTTGGAAGACGACCAGTGGAACATCGCCCCCCTGCGCACGCTCCTGGAAGGGCTGCTTCCCACCGGTGGCACCTTTACCGATTACGAGGTAGAAGGCACCTTTCCCAGTATTGGGCGCAAGACGATGCTGCTCAATGCCCGGCGCATAGTCGGCGATACGCGTCGAATGCCCCGCATTCTCCTGGCAATGGAGGATATCAGCGAGGAAAAACAAGCCCAACGACTGATTCAAGAACAGACGGAGCATCTGCGCTTCATCACGGAGGCAGCGCCTCAAATGCTCTGGACCGCCCAGGCTGATGGGAGCATGGATTATCTGAATCAACTCTGGCTCACGTATACAGGACGCACGCTCGAAGAGCTAAAAGATATATACAACCGACAAGAAATGTTTCACCCGGATGACTGGGAAGCCACCCATCATACCTGGCAAGAGTCCCTGGCGGCAGGCACAGATGGCGAGATCGAGGCCCGCCTCAGAAGAGCGGATGGCACCTACCGCTGGCACTTGATGCGATGGCTGCCCCAGTGTGACAGCGCGGGCCAGATCATCAGGTGGGTTGGCACCACCACAGACATCGATGATCAGAAAAGAGTGCTGGAGCAGCGCGAGGAATTTCTGGGCATTGCCAGCCATGAACTCAAGACGCCCGTCACTAGCCTGAAAAGCTACACTCAGGTGCTGTACGCTCGCTTTATCAAGGCGGGCGATGAGCCATCGGCAGCCCTACTGGCCAAGATGGAGGCGCAACTCAACAAGCTCATCACCCTGATCAGCGAACTGCTGGATGTCACGAAAATCGATGCAGGCCAACTACCCTGGCACGAGGAGTGGTTCGATGTCGACACCCTCGTACGCGACTCCGTTGAGGAACTGGCGCGCACCACCGACAGGCACCACATTCGCATCGAGGGCGGTATCTCCCGCCAGGTGCTGGGAGACCAGGAGCGCATCGGCCAGGTGCTCACAAATCTGCTCTCCAACGCCATCAAATACTCCCCTCAGGCCGATACCATCCTGGTGAAGCTCGCAACCGATGAAGAGACCGTCACCATCGGAGTGCAGGATTTCGGCATTGGCCTGGCCCCGGAGAAACAGGGCCACGTCTTTGAACGCTTCTTCCGCGTCAGCGACCCCGAATACGCCACCTTTCCCGGTCTAGGTCTGGGCCTGTACATTTCGGCGCAGATCGTCAAACGCCAGGGGGGCCAGATATGGATGGAGAGCAGCACAGGCGCCGGTTCCACCTTTTTCTTCAGCCTCCCATGCGCGTCACAGCACACCTCCGAGCGGGTGCGGAAAGGAGGCCAGCATGTCGCAAAAAATCCTCGTCGTCGATGACGATCCCGCCATTGGAGATGTCCTGCAACTGATCCTCAAGGAGGAAGGCTACGAAGTAGAGATCCAGACCAATGGCCAGGGCGCCTGGCAGCTCCAGGCGCCATTCCCCGGCCTGCTGCTCCTGGATATCCGCCTGTCGGGCATGGATGGCCGCACAATCTGCCAGCACCTCAAAAGCCAGGCCAGCACCCGCCAGGTCCCCATCATCATCATCTCAGCTACCAAAGGTGCCCAGCAGATAGCCAGCGAAGCCGGTGCCGACGACTTCATCGCCAAACCCTTCGAGCTGCGAGACATGCTGGCTATGGTTACAAAATATATAAGATAGAGGCAAACATACGCACCCAGGGTAGGGGCGCCTGAGAGGGACATTGATTGCTACGGTAGGAGCGCCGCTCGATGACCGTCTGGATAGAGGAGTGTAGCGGCTGGAACAATACGGCGATCAGTAGCGTTGAGCCGATAATCGAGAACGGCGATGTCTGTCCTGTCAGCCCGCTCAGCAGGTATTGCAAGATGCCAACGCTACCAAGGTAGATCGCGCCGAGCGTACACGTCAGGATGCTGTAGACCAGGGTGCGATTGACTATCTGTGCCGCCGTGTATGAACGTTCCATTCAGACTCCCAGCGCCCATCTTGTCATCTTATTAGAAATGCGCCTTTATAATTGTACAATGTAGATCTATTCTACCTGCCTTATACACCAACCACCCCTTTATTCAGCGGCTTGGGGACAGATGGGGCCAGAAAAACTGACAATGTGTCAATAAAGAAGAGAGAGAAGTTTCCAGTCTCTCCCCAAAGTAATATGCAATGCAGTAAACTCGCTTGAGAAGACGATCTACAAGTGGGGACAGATGAGCAATTATGACAATCTATCCCCACTTGTTTTCGATGTCTGATAGCAATCTTGCACACGTAGACCTCGAACTCCTCGTGTTTTTATGCGTATCCCTGGACCTGCGTAGACCCATTGTCGAACACCAACTTCCAGGCCATGTGCAGCTAACGATTGAGATAAACCTTTCGCCTTTTTCGTTTCATACCCATTTCCCTCGCACCAATTTGCATAGGAGGTCATGATGGTGCTGTTCGCTAACCATGCCCCTTCCACCCTTTTACAGCATTCTGCTAGCCACAGCCCAACAGTGTCTTGTCCTGATCGCTGTGCCTGTGGAAGATGATGGACCGCTTCAAGAGTATGAGGCCCCTGCCCTTCGTGTTGATACCACTGCTCCAGCAGCAGCTCCACTTTGCGAGGCGTGTCGGCTTCCTCCAACGGGGTATACACGGTGACTTTGAGATCTGGCGTGTCAAAGACCTGAAAGGTGAGCCGTTCAAACAGGAGATACCCCACCTGTGGATGGTTGAGCGTTTTCCGCCCTTCTTGTCCACTACGGACTTCATGATCAGGCCACCAGGCGCGAAATTCAGGACTACAGAGCATGAGATCATGGATCAACTCGGTCAACTGGGGGTCTCCAGGATGACGACCACAACTGCTCCGGAATTGTGCTAAGAGCTGTCGCGCATCTTCTTCCCAATCGACGACGAATTGCCGAGACAAGGGATTGGTGAAGATGCCCCAGATCGTATTGCGTTCGCGGGTGGTCCTCAGGCGAAAATCACCAAAGACAGCGCATCCGGCATCGTTCCAGGCCAGGATATCCCATCGTCTTCCTGACGCAAAGGCTGGACGAGTGCCAAACTGATTAAGGAAATGTTGTAACGCTGGACTCACGACCTCAGGTTCTAGGAAGAGCGCCGGAGGTGGTTGCTGATGTGCTAAGAGGAAGAGATGGCTGCGTTCATTCGCATCTAGACGCAACGTCTGCACCAGGCGCTCTAAGAGCTGCGTTGAAGGCAGAATAGAACGTCCCTGTTCTAACCAGGTATACCAATCCACGCTGACACCCACCATCTGTGCCACTTCCGCTCGTCTGAGTCCAGGCGTTTTGCGCCTGCTTCCTCGCGGCAGTCCCACATCTTCAGGAGTCAGCCTTGCCCTGCGCGTACGCAGAAAATCTCCAAGTTCATGCAGGCGATGGTCTTGTTGCTGCTGCTGAAGTACCAAACGCTCCTCCTTTGCCCAGGGGTTGGAAACGATTACCGAGTGAACCATAGGAGTCTTATTCCTATGAATTCTGCTCATCTTGTTCCCTGACCTCTTTGAGTATACCATAGATACGCGGGTGAAGTGCCTGCAAGAAGTCAAGTGAAAGACAAGGTATGACACAATGGATTTAAGACTGGCAGGAAAGAGGGCACTGGTGACCGGATCGAGCTCCGGGATAGGCGAGGCGATCGTGAAGCTGCTCGCTGCGGAAGGCGTTGCTGTCGTAGTGCATGGTCGCAACGAAAGCCGAGCCAACGCTGTCGCCGAGACGATCCGCGCCGGAGGAGGGAAAGCCGAGGTCGCTCTTGGTGATCTCACCACCGACGCCGGAGCTGACGCGGTTGCCGTCGCGGCGCTCGCCGGCGGACCTATTGATATTCTGGTCAACAATGCCGGAGTCATTCCACGCCGTTCATGGACGGAGGCGACGGCTGAAACCTGGGCCCAGACATACAACAGCAACGTGATTTCTGGCGTGCGGATGATCCAGCGCCTGGTACCGCAGATGCGCGAGCGACACTGGGGTCGGGTGATCCAGATTGGCGGTGGCCTGTCGCAGCAGCCTCAAGCTGGCGGGCCAGACTACAACGCGTCGTTGGCAGCTCGCCACAACCTTGCGGTCTCCCTCGCACGTGAACTGAAGGACACCGGCGTGACATCAAACGTCGTGGCTCCCGGCGCGATCCTTGCGAGCGAGGCGGCTCGGGCAACGCTCACCCACATGGCACAGGCTCATGGCTGGGGCGAGACGTGGGAGGAAATCGAACACAACGCTACACAGGCCATAGCTCCAAATGACGTGGGCCGTCTCGGTCGGCCAGAAGAGATCGCTGCAGCAGTAGCATATCTGGCCGGCCCGATCGCTGATTATGTGAGTGGCGCAACTATCCGCGTCGATGGCGGCACGATTCGTTCGGTTATCTAATACCGCAACATGGAGATCCCAACAGTATTCTGGCGAAAATCCCACAAGTATCCTGGTGAACACGTCGTTTAAGATTGTTTGCCCACCAGGATACTTGTTGTAAAGCAGCCATTTTCATGCTGGGTTTTACACTTGTCAGAGCATTATTAGACTGATCGCTTTTATATGCCGAGTTGGAAAGGAGGTGCAGGCCAGCAGCATCCCTACTACTCTGCCAAGCTTCACTCAACGGCGTATGTGTAGTGGTGCCCCTCGCGAGCGCTATGTTCCAACTACGCGGATATAGCCACATTTTGTGTACGGGCGTCGCTGATCTGCGCTCGACTCTCCTACACGAAATGCGCCCGGCATTCCTGCGCCCTTCACGGATGCTCCTCCAAAAACTTGTTGATCTCTTCGAGTTCGCTCTCGCTCAGGCGGAACTCGGCACCACCAACCAGCTCGCTGATCTGCTCAGGGGTGCGCGCGCCCACGATGGCCCCGGTCACGGCCGAGTGTCGCAGCGTCCAGGCTATCGCCGTCTCACCGGAGGTGCGACTATGCACATAGCCGATATTGAACAGCAGCTCCGCCAGTTCCAGGTTGCGCGAGAGGCGCGGCTCCTGGAAATTAACATCCTTGCGCCGCCAGTCGTCCTCCGGCAGGTTGGCGATGCGCTCGCGCTTCATAACCCCCGGTCAACATGCCGGACCCCATCGGCGAATAGACGATCACACCGATGTTGTGCTCCTGACAGTAGGGCAAGATCGCCTCCTCAACCTCGCGGCGAATCAGCGAATAGGGCGGCTGCAGCGAGGTGATGGGCGCGACCTTTTGAATACGTTTCATCTGCCGCACGTCGAAGTTCGAGACGCCTATGTAGCGCACCTTCCCCTCGGCCTTTAATTCAGCCATAGTACGCCAACCCTCTTCGATATCGGTCTCAGGATTGGGCCAGTGCATCTGGTACAGGTCGATCGCCTCAACGCCCAGGCGCTTCAGGCTCCCCTCAACCTCGCGCCGGATCGACTGCGCCTTCAAATTGCTGCTTATCTCACGCGTATCGTTCCAGACACGCGAGCATTTTGTAAAGATATAAGGCCGCTCCGCGCGCTCCTTGATGGCGCGCCCAACGATCTCCTCCGAGTGGCCCAGTCCATAGACCGCCGCCGTGTCGATCCAGTTAATGCCAAGATCAAGCGCGCGATGAATGGTAGCTATCGATTGCTCATCGTCCTGCGGCCCCCAGCCAAACTCCCAGCCGCCGCCCCCAAGCGCCCAGGTCCCCAGCCCAACCGGCGTGATCTCCATATCGCTATTTCCAAACGGTCGAGTATGCATGCTCGTTCCTTTCCGATTATCAAGGATGTTATCCACCCCATGTTATATCAATCCCCAACGAACCGCAAACTCTGCAAGACCCGCCCGATACGCTGTAAACGGCGCCCCTACAGCGTATCGGGCGGGAGGCGCAAAAGTTCCTCCTCCAATTGCTGCCAGACTAGCTGCTCTGCCTGCATAACTGTCATCGATTGGCCTGCCTGCACAGCCTCTTTTACAATGCTGGAAGTGCGCTGGCGGAAGACCTTAAAATACCGCTCCTGCACCTGGTAAGGAGGAATGCGCCGTAGCTCAATCTCTGCGAGTGCATAGAAGTCGCCAGGATCGAATGCCAGAGCCAGCAGCTCCGCGTAATGCTGGATCAGCGTGCAATGGGCCAGTGAAAAATAGTCGGGCAACGTGCTGGAGACTAGCAGGCACCCGGCAATCTCGCTGGAACGCATAATAGGCGAGATCGCCGTGCTCAACTCGCCCTCAATACGCTGCGCGGGGTAGAGC
>JALYVR010000547.1 GCA_030853145.1 Chloroflexota bacterium
GGCCTGCACCCCTACGAGATAATCTCCACGCGCCACACGCGCACCGCGCCATCCTCGGCGCTATTGGCCAGCAGGCCGTTGGCGCCGAAGACGACGCCGTAGATCTCGCTGCGGTGGTTGATGACTTGCAGTTCGCGTCCCTGGTGGACATCCCACAAGCGCAGGGAGCCATCCTCCGAGCCGGAGACCAGCAGGCGGCCATCGGCCGAGAAGTCAACAGTCCAGACGGCGCCATCGTGTCCTGTGAGCGTCTGCATAAGCTGGCCATTGGTGGCATCCCATAGGCAGATAGTACCATCCGCCGAACAGGAGGCCAGCAAGCGCCCATCTGGCGACCAGGCCACGCCGTACACGATATCGCTGTAGCGCATACGGCGGCTGAGAGTGCCGCTGCTCACATCCCATAGACAGATTGTGCGGTCGAACGAGCATGAGGCCAGCAGAGTACTATCATACGAGAAATCGATGCCCACAACCACATTCTGGTGGCCCTCCAGCAGGCGTAGCGTCTCGCCAGTTGCCGGGTCCCACAGGCGCACCGTCTCATCGTTTGAACACGAGGCCAGCAGGCGGTTATCGAGCGAGAAGGCCACCGTCCACACCGCGCTATGGTGGCCCTTGAGCACTTGCAGCGCCTCCCCGGTCTGTAGGTTCCACAGGCGCACCGTCTTATCCTCGGAGCAGGAGGCGATCAGCTTGCCATCGGCCGAGATATCCACGCCCATCACCGCCCCCTCGTGTCCGGTCAGGGTATGCAGCAGCACCCCTGAGTCGGTGGACCACAGGCGCACCGTCTTATCCTCGCCCCCAGAAGCGATCACGTTACCATCGGCCGAGAAGACCACGTCGTCAACGTGGCCGTGGTGCCCCAGCAGGCTATAGAGCGGCGTCAGCTCGACCCCGGCCACGTGGCGCTCGCGCGCGATGGGCTGGGGCGCGGCGGCGGTCTTCCATTCGGGCCATTCAATCAGGACCATCGAGCCATGTTCATGCCCCAGCTTCTGTGGGTACGAGGCAGCATTCGAACTCATCTGCTCATCCAGGTAATCGTACAGCGTCCCCAGCGTCACGCGTCCGGTACGCGGATTGGCGGCCTTGCCGTCGAGGGCATCCAGCAGGTGCGCCATCAGCACGCCATGCCCCTGCTCCATCTGCTCCTGCGAGACCTGGCCCAGGCGCCGCGACACCAGCACCACGCGTCCACGCGTGCGCGGCAGATCGAGCAGCGATTGGCCAAAGAGCAGCCCGTTATCCTCCGGCTGCTTCTGCTGCCGCCAGGCCGGTCCGGCGGGAAAGATATCGAACAGCGCCAGGACATTGCCGGCCTTCGAGTCATAGAGATAATGATCGACCAGCGTAGGCAGATGCAGGCCAGTCGTGGGGCGGTCCGCGCGTGTGGCCTGGAGCGCCAGGTAGCCATCGAGGGTAGCGGAATCGAGAAACGCGTGGCCCGCGAAGTACAGGAACACCTGGTCCTGCGGCTGGCGCGCGCGCACCAGGCATAGCTCGCGCAACTGCCCCTCAACCTCATCGCGCGTCGCCGCCTCCCCCGTCAGGCACACCACATTCTCTGGTCGCCAGCCCCCGCGCTCCGGATCAATCAAGAGATCATAGAGCGCCTGCGCATCCGCCTGGGCAAACGGCAGGTGAGTGAAGTGCGCGCTATCATGGTAGGCATCTATGCCCACAATTAACGCGTAATGATGCTGCACAATAGAGTACCTCTTCTCATTTATAGTATTTAAGCGTAGCCTATTCAGATTATACGACGTAGACAAGACATGGTGGTATTGAAACTATACGAAGCCCTCATGAGCAGCGTCTCTACTATGGAGGGTAGGTCACCTTGTAACGATCAGGACAGCGAGGCAAGCCACGCGCTACAGGACGATCTACCCTCCTTCGTGTCTATGGGGAACGCATCTGTAAACCCTTGTAACATTGCAGGGCCGCAAGCGTATTACTACAAGAAGTGGACGAACATACCCGTGTGAGGGTATCATGTATAGACACGGTATAATATCTTTGTGCCACGTTTCAGTGGTCGCAGATCACACACTAAGAAAGCGGATCTGACTTATGGATGCTCAGGCTTCATATATGTTCCAACGCAACCCCAATGACCAGGGGCCGGGGGGAAATCCACGCCCAAATAATGGGAACAACGGCAGCAATAATGGCGGGGGCAATCAACAAACCAACATCATGTCGCTGTTTGTGCGCTCTCTGTTGATTATTGGTGTGTTGCTGCTGGGTTGGTACCTTCTGCAATACTTTTCTCAAAGCGCGAACAACAATGGCCAGAATACCATCGAAGTACCATACAGCACCTTTTACCAGCAAGTTACCAGCAGAAACGTCAGGACAGCCATCTTCCAGGGCCAGGATGTGACAGGCGAGTTTTATAGCGCCATCACGGTCTCCGATAGCAACACTTCCAGTGGCAGCAAGACCTCGAAGTTCTATCACTTTACGCAGGTACCCAACGGAGACTCCAAGCTCACCGATCTGCTGATCCAGTATAATGTACAGCAGTTTCAGGCGAAACCAGTAAACGATAATAACTTCTTGTTTAGCCTGCTGGCCATTCTGCCGTGGGTCTTGCTGATCGGTGTCGGCATCTTCATTATGCGCCGTGCCACCCAGAGCCAGCAAAACATCTTCAGCTTCGGCAAGAGTCGCGCAAAGCTGGTACTGGAAGATAGGCCAAGCACGACGTTCGCGGATGTCGCCGGTGTTGACGAAGCCAAAAACGACCTCGTAGAGATCGTGGAGTTCCTGCGCACGCCGCAGAAGTTCCAGCGGCTGGGCGGCAAGATCCCGCGCGGTGTGCTGCTGGTAGGCATTCCGGGAACTGGCAAGACCCTGCTGGCACGCGCCGTCGCTGGCGAGGCCGGGGTGCCGTTCTTCTCCATGAGCGGCTCCGAGTTCGTCGAGGTACTGGTCGGCGTCGGCGCCAGCCGCGTGCGCGACCTCTTCGACCAGGCAAAGAAGGCTGCCCCCAGCATCATCTTCATCGACGAAATCGACGCCGTCGGCCGCCAGCGCGGCTCCAGTATTAACAGCAATGACGAGCGCGAACAGACGCTGAACCAGTTGCTGGTCGAGATGGACGGCTTTGATACGCGTCAGGCCGTCGTCGTAATTGGCGCGACTAACCGGCCCGATGGCCTGGATAAAGCCCTGCTGCGCCCCGGCCGCTTCGACCGCCGCGTGACGGTGGACCGCCCCGACTGGAATGGTCGCCTGGCCATCCTCAAGATCCACACGCGCAAAGTGCCGCTGGGGCCAGATGTTGACCTGACGGCGGTGGCGCGCTCGACACCGGGGATGGTGGGCGCGGACCTCGCGAACCTCGTCAACGAAGCGGCCCTGCTCGCCGCGCGCCGCAACCTGGATGCCGTGACCCAGGCCTGCTTCAGCGAATCGCTGGACAAGATCATCATTGGCGCCGAACGCCCGCTGGTGCTGACCGAAGAGGACCTGAACGTGGTGGCCTATCACGAGAGCGGGCATGCCCTGACAGGCATCCTGACCGAGAACGTTGATCCGGTGAGCAAAGTTACCATTGTGCCGCGCGGTCAGGCCCTGGGCGTCACGCAGTACACCCCGCTCGACGACCGCTACAACTACTCCAAATCGTACCTGGAGGCGCAACTGGTGACCGCCCTGGGCGGGCGCGCCGCCGAGGAGGTGGCCATCGGGCACATCACGACCGGCGCGGAGAACGACTTGCAGCGCGTCACCGCCATCGCGCACCAGATGGTGACCCGCTGGGGCATGAGCGAGATCTTCGGCCCGCTCTCATTCAGTGAGCGCGAGGACCCCTTCGCCGGCACCGCCCTGGCGAGCAGCTCCCGCGAGTATAGCGAGAAGACCGCCACCATCATCGACAAGGAAGTGGACCGCATCGTCAAGGAAGCCTACCGGCGCGCCGTGACCCTGCTCTCCCAACACCATGCTACGCTCGACCGCATCGCACGCGACCTGCGCCTGTACGAAACCATCGACGCCAAACACCTGCGCAAGGTCATGATCGAAACCGGCGCCATCGAGGCCGCCCCCGCCGGATACCGGTAGCGCGTGGCTTGCCTCGCTGTCCTGGTT
>JALYVR010000548.1 GCA_030853145.1 Chloroflexota bacterium
CCCCATGCATCTTGTTCTCGGCCAGATGGATGCCGTGGAAAGCGCTCTGAAAAAAACCTACCCCTGCGAAGGCGATGGCTTGCCTCGCCCGCGTAACCAGGCACGTGGGCGAGGCAAGCCATCGCCCCTACGCCGTCTGGGGAGCGCCAATTTTTGTATAGCCCTTGACTCGCGTAGGGATGAGGCCAGCCGCAACGAATTCTGTTATAATGATAGCCAGGCGGTAACCGCATATCAGAGAGAAACAGGGAGAGCTTATTTATGGAAGTACGGATCTTGACCGAAAAAGATGCAGAGGCATTCTGGAATATTCGCTTGCGTGCTTTGCGCGACAACCCTGAGTCGTTTGGTTCATCCTATGAAGACATCCTTGAGCGCGGCATCGCCGGAGTGGCCCAGGGGCTACGCAAGAAGGATACTGTCTCTGACGACGCCACCTTCGGCGCCTTTGATGAGAAGCAGACCTTGATCGGCATCGCGGGCTTTCAGCGCGAGAAAGAGATCAAGCGGCACCATAAAGGCAGCATCTGGGGCATGTATGTCCCGCAAGAACTGCGCAAAGGCGGAACCGGGAAAGTCTTGTTGCAGGCCGCGATTGCCTACGCGCAATCTTTGCCTGGCCTCGAACAGATCAACCTGGCGGTTGTGCTCACCAGCAAAGAAGCGCGGCACCTCTTTATTTCGCTGGGCTTCGAGACCTACGGGCTGGAGCGCCATGCCTTGAAGTTCCAGGACCGCTATTTCGACCAGGAACTTATGACGCTGCGCCTGACCTCCTCTTAGCCGTGACGCAGGCGAGATCTATGATAACCGGGGGATGTGCCGTACATCCCCTTATGGCTGTGGTTGCCTTAACTTGCCTGTATCGTCAAGCTCGTTGGCGATTTCGACCAGGTTCCCATCCGGGTCGCGTATATATATCGATACAAGTGAACGCCTGGCCCCGGCCTGCCGTATAGGCCCGACCTCAATCGTGACACCGCAAGCTTGCATATGCTCGATAACCTGCGTCAATGGCAGTTCTGTCAGCAGGCAAAGGTCCGCTGAGCCAGGGATAGGCGTGCTGGCTTTTGGTTCAAGCTCCTTGCCTGCTTCGTGCAGGTTGATCTTCTGCTTGCCGAAGTGCAGCGCTTGAAGCCCATCGTCAAATGTCACAACCTGCATGCCTAACACGCGCGCATAAAAATCGCAGGTGGCTGCAATATCGCGGACGGTTAGCACAAGGTGATCGATACGCTTAATATTCATGACTCCTGGCTCACTTCCGGATTTTTTGTTTCCCGCACCGGGCGCCTGCGTCCCATTGCCGCGCGCCGGGCCTCGGCTGCCCGGCGAAAGCGTGGTACAAAGATATAGACGTACAGGCCGGATACAACAAATATCGCAATACTCAGGATAAGTGGCAAGCCAATAAACACGCCCGGCGAGCCAATGCCCAGCGAGGCCAGCAGGCCGAGCACCGCGAAGACTATTACTGTCAGAATGGGGATTGTCCAGCCTCCCCGCAGGCGGAAACTGCGCTCCAGTGTCGGCTGGCGACGGCGGAGCTGGATCACGCTGAGACCGGCGACGGCATAGATCAGCGCCTCCAGGACGGCGCCGACGAGGATCAAGACCTGGAACTGGCCCGTGAAGAAGATGACGACGGCGATGACGGCTGAGAAGACCGTTAGCAGGATGAGCGCCATGTAGGGAACCGCGTATGCGAGGCTGACGCGCGCGAATACGGGGGGCAACGTGTCCTCGCGCGCGGCCGCGTACAGGAAACGCGAGGCCGTCGCGAAGCCGCCATTGAAGGTCATCACCGCCGTGCATAGCGTCGCGATCAACATTAGCCAGACGCCGGCCTGGCCAAGGGCTGCCTGTGCCAGCAGCATCTGTGGTACGGGCGAATTCACAATGCCTGTGCTGTGTGCATTCAGCGGGCTGTGGACGCCCAGCAGGTTGCTCGTCGCGACGGTGAAGAGCGCATAGGAGATGAAGAGTAGCCCCAGCGCGATAAACATCCCGCGCGGGATCAGTTTAATATTGGAGATCTCCTCGGAGAGCGGCGTGACCCACTCGAAGGCGGAGAAGACGAAGACGCCCACCGCTACCGCGTTCACCAGATCGAAGGGATGATTCACTGCGTCGAAGGGCGAATGCAACTGAAAGCCGTGTTTGCTCAGCGCGATAAGCGAAATGATGATAGCGAAAGCCAGCAGCGCGTAGGTCGTGATGTCTTGCAGGAGGCCGGCGATCTTGATGCCACGCAGGTTGGCGCCCATCGCCAGGCCCAGTAGCGCCAGTATCCAGATGAGCGAGGCCCAACCTGGCAGACCGAAGGCGTAGGTGATGGCGTTGCCCACCACGTAGCTATCGGCGGCGATGACGGCGACGACGGTAAGCAGGTAACCGAAGGCGATGATGAGCGAGAAGTTGTCGCTAAAGGCCTCGCGCATATAGCGGCGAATGGCCGCCGCCGTCGGGTAGATCGAGTTCAGTTCGGAGAAGCAGAGCGCGGCCAGCAGCGCCAGCAGGCCGGCGATCAAGATCGCCAGCCAGGCGGAATCGCCCCCTAGAATGCTGGCGATCTGCACGCAGCCCAGAAAGCTGATGGCGGCATACGCTAACCCTGTGCTGGTTGAAACCACAGTGCGGAACTTCAAAACGCGGCGTAACGAGACCGGGGTGCTCATCGTAAACTCCTTCGCGCGTGATTCTCCGATGCCCTTGCTGGCTCTTCCTGGCAGGAGAGGATGTGCTGGTGTTGGGCGCTGCCTGTCAGGAATAGATATCGGTCTATGCAGGGTACTGGAAAATTGGTTGGTTGTCAATAAGTGTTGGAAGTACAATCAGGGCATCGCAAAAGCTCTTCGCCCCGGATCGGTGTTTTAGAATGGGAAAGCTCTGAGATCTCTATACAGGGTCGTTCTTGACCGCTTTCCATGCTATCATAGTGAAAGAGACACATGAAAAGAGAGGGCAGCAATATGTCAAACACAAAACACGTGCAGACAGGTCTGGCAGAGGTAAATGGCACCACCCTGTATTATGAGGTTGCCGGTGCAGGGCATCCATTCGTGCTAGTCCATGGGCACCTTCTGGATAGAAGATCGTGGGACGATCAGTTCGCCGTCTTCGCCCAACGCTACAGGGTCATCCGCTACGATCAGCGCGGCTTTGGCGATTCAGGGTTGATTACGAAAGGGGAGCCGTATTCTGATCGCCAGGACCTCTACGCATTGCTGAAATTCCTGGGCATCGAGAGCGCCTATCTGATGGGAGTTTCTGGAGGAGGCTCGTTGGCTATCGATTTTACGCTTGAGTATCCTGAGATGGTAGATGCGCTGATCCCGGTCACGGCAGGCGTAAGCGGATTTCATCCATCAGAAGAATTTATGCAAAAGCATCCAGATGTGGTGCGTATGTATACCAGCCTGAATGAAGCGTTTGAGAAGCACGACGTTGCGCGAGCCGTTGAGATCTCGCTAGAATTGTGGACGGATGGGCCGGGCCGGCTTCCGGGGCAGGCGGCTCCCGACGTGCGCGAGCGGGTACGTGAGATGACAACTCGCAACTGGGAGCGCCCAGATGATGAGGCACAGGCTGAGACGCCGCCAGTGCCATTAGAGCCGCCAGCCATTGGGCGTTTGTCGAAGATTGGCGTGCCAGCGCTCGTCATTCTAGGAGAGTACGATGCGCCAAATCCACTGGAGCAACTGGTAGCAGAGATCCCAGGCGCGAAAAAGGTGGTCATGGCAGAGACAGCGCATCATCCTTTTATGGAGAAGCCAGCCGAGTTCAACCAGATCGTGCTAGATTTTCTGGGATCGCTAAAGCCGTAGCAGACAAGTGGAGGACCTGGTATGGAACGCCAGATCATGTGGTCTCCCTGGACGGAGCCAGGGCTGGAGCATCTGCATATACGTCAACAGCGGGATGGCATAGTCGCCGATGGCCTGATTCTTGGGGTCAAGGAGCAGGTACCATTTCGTGTGCATTATGAAATTCGCTGTGACCTGCAATGGAAGCTGCGCGCTGTGCATGTGAGCGTGTTGGGCGGCACTGCCCCATCTCTGCATCTCTTGACCGATGGAGATGGGTCCTGGACAACGGAGACC
>JALYVR010000549.1 GCA_030853145.1 Chloroflexota bacterium
TTCGCCCACTGTTCGCTCGTTTTTGGTTTACATTCACGCCTATGGGCCGCATCCCTATGCGGACGAAATCAAGGCCCAATCACGTTGCAGCTCTGCGCGTTGCCGAGAGCGAAGATGCGATTGATGACGGGCTGAATCGCGCTACAGTTTGGGACCAGCACATCCTGGTTGCTCTGTACAGTGGGATCGTAGACGCTTTGCAGCGTGCCGTAGTTCTGATCGCCGGTACCCGGTCCGAGCGTGAGGTGCTGGATGGTGGAGCTGGAAAGCGAGCGACCATAGTTGGCGAAGGCGATCATCTCCTGCTCGCTCAGGTCGGTATAGACCTTGCCCGTGAGGTCCTTGATAAGCTGGGGCAGGCTCGTGAGGATGCTCTGCACGTTGAGCTTCTTTTTGAGGGCCTCCAACACTTGCTGCTGGCGCTGAGTGCGGCCGATGTCGCCCACGAGGTCCGCGTGGCGCGAGCGCACGTATTCCAGAGCCTGCTGCCCGTTTAAATGCTGCGGCCCTGGCGCGATATACAGACGCGTGAATGCGTATGGATCATGAGCATGCGTACCGGTGTCGTCGGGGTAGGTATCGTCAACGATGGGGTGCGTCACATCGATATCGATGCCACCAAGCGTGTCGATTACCTTGGAGAAGCCATCCAGGCCCACCCAGGCATAGCGATCAATGGTGATGCCGTAGTCTTTCTCAATGGTCAGCCGTGCCAGGCGCACACCGTCATCGAAGTTGTTGTGCTGCACAGAGCCCAGGAAGAAAGCCTGGTCGATCTTATGCATCGAGCCGACCTCCGGCACGTAGACCCAGGAGTCGCGCGGAATGGAGACCAGGGTCACCTTGTTGCTGACAGTATCGACATGCACCACCATCATCACCTGGGTGAGCAGCGCGGGAAAGGTATATTTCTGATCGTTATCGCTGCCCAACAGCAAGATATTCCACGAGCGGCCGGTGATGCTGCTCAGATCCGGCGGGGCCACATTAGAGGAGCCTGGCTCGTTTTTATCCCGGCTGACGGGGTGAACAAAGGCCGAGAGCGGCTGCTGAATGTAGAAGTAGGCATAGGCGGCCACAGCACCACCTCCCAGTACGAGCAGCAACAGGAGCACAATCAGAGTCACGCGTGCCGCTGGTGGGAGGCGTTTGCGTTTCCTGCGTGGCGGCCTGCTGGGCATTGGCGCAGGCTGCACGGGGACACGGCCCTCTTGCCTGGTCGCTGGCTGGCCGGAAGCCGGAAACGCCGTGGGTATTGGGCGCGCAGCAGGAGGGGTGGGCGCAACCCGTGGCATCTGAGCCGTCGGCTGATCAGCTATACCACGTGCCTGCACCTGGGGCAGCTTCGCGGTTGGTTCCTTGTCTATAGATGGTGTGGATTGTGGCGAAGGCCCCGGAGCAGGCTCCCCTGGCCTCATATTCCGCAGCCTGGCGGCTGGTGGTAGTTTAATTGTAGGCTCGTTATCGTCCATTCTACTGCGACCTTACACATATTGCTATAATGAGACGCACTACGCGCGCCCAGAAGGTAACTGTTTCTGATCGGATACCCTGGCTGTATATAGTTGCCTGGTTGGTGCCTGATAGTAAGTATATCAGTACGTGTCAAAGCATGCTACCGGGCGGCGCTTTGATGTATACTAGAGTTACGTATTTATACCAAAGGATATTCCTTTAGCTTGCCTTGTCCATAGATATGCGATGAGAAAATATCCTATTCATCCTCTTCAAGATGGTGAATCAAGGTAATGAGCCAATCTCGGTTGGCTCGCAGAACGACTAAAAGATGTTCAATGGCAACGGTAACCCCCTTTGTATGCAAACCATGTTCAGGAGTCTGTTCATAGACGGCAATGTCTGCGTTTACCTCGTCAAGGCGGTGCTTCAACAATTGCACTGCTTCTTCGCGTGGAAGTTGATCGAAGAACATCAGGCCGATGTCGCCAGCAAACGTCGTACGATCTGCATGTGAGAGATTCTCACGTAACATGGTCTGGAATTGTTTCTCACCCTCGGGAGTAATGGTATACACCTGACGTAGTGGCCTGTTGCCTTGCTGTTCTGTGTGAATACGAACATATCCAGCTTCACGTAAGCGCTCAAGGAGCGCATAGGCCGTCGCCTTTTTCATGTTGGTAACCCGGCTGAGATTCCTCTCGATAAAGTCCATTAGTCGGTAGCCATGCAGACTTTGCATTCTCAGAATGCCTAGCAGAAGCAACGCTCGCTCATCCATTCTCTTCTCCCTGTACCTTCATCACTTTTTTTCTTTCTCATTATAGTCACTCTTGACTATTCATGTCAAACTATGTACAATAACTTTGAATGGTCACGTATGACTATTCAAAAGTGACTATAGAGGCTCAAGTCCTAGAAAAAGAAAGAGAGATTTGACACAATGACACAGATCCACCAGGATATTGTGGCGAAACTTGATGACGCCACGAAAGAGCAGCACACATCCTTAGATGAGAAGATGAGCACCTTGTTGTTCTCTGCGACAACAACCAAGTCCGTGTATCGTACTTTGTTGGAGAAATTCTATGGCTTCTATGCTCCATTTGAAGAGTACTATGAGAACATAGAGGGCCAGAGCGATTGGCAGGAAGTTGGTCTGGCTCTCTCCGAGCGCAAAAGGATGCCACTACTCAAAAAGGACCTCCTTAACCTGGGAGTAAGCGATGAACAGATCACCCATCTCGCTCAATTTCAAGATGCAGAGCAATTGTTTTCCTCGATTCCGCAAATACTGGGAACACTCTATGCAGTTGAGGGGGCGACAATTGGCGGACAATATATTGCTCGTCAGCTTGAGAAAACCTTACACATCAGTGCAGAGAACGGAGGAGCTTTCTTCAAAGGCTATGGTGCTGAGCAAACGAAAGTGATGTGGAAGCAATTTTGTGAGCGAGTTGTGGCATATACTAGATGTTACCCTGAGAGCGAAGAGATAATTATATATACCGCCAAAGCTCATTTTGCGGCATTTGAAGATTGGATTTTTGCTCCAAGTCGATAGTACGCGAAAGCACTACCTTGTTGGCTTCTCAGACTAGAAGAAAGCCCAATGCAGCTACCACGGTATCGGAAAACGGAGCTTGACGAGTGCGCAAGTACTCTATGTGCCGAATAATTACGGTGCTTTTTTCGCATAAAGTATTCAGAGATGTCAGCAGGCTACCATCTGCTTCTAGGAGGGGGCCGATGAAAAAGGGCTGAGTTCTTCAGTTCTGAGTCTTCGGCTTCTTCCATTGCGATACCAGCGCCATCAGAGCCTGGCGGAAATCTACCACACCCTAGAGAGGATTGACGATTGGTGAGGGATACACTGGATAACGCAACGCTCATATTAAATCTACTCGCGCTCCAATGCATCCTTCAGCGGCACTAATTGTTGTTGTAGGGCATAGATGGCGGCTTGTGTGCGGTCGGCAAGGTGCAGTTTCGCTAAGATGTTGGAGACGTGCGTCTTGACCGTTGGCTCGCTGATCACGAGGTCGCCGGCAATCTGGGCATTGGAGCGCCCGCGCGCGATGCACTTCAAGATGTCCAGCTCGCGCGCCGTCAGGTCGCCCAGCGGCGTATGCTCGCGCGACTGCATCTCGTGCAGCAGGCGAGAGGCGACCATGGGATGCAGGGTGCTCTCCCCTCTGGCCGCCGCTCGTATTGCCCCTACCAGCTCTTGCGGCTCTGCATCCTTGAGCAGATACGAGAGGGCGCCCGCTTTGATGGCGCTGAAAATCTGGTCATCTTCGTGATAAGAGGTCAGGATAATGATCTGTGTACTGGGAACCAGACGCTTCAGCTCGCGTACCGCCGCGAGTCCGCCCATTTCCGGCATCAGCAGGTCCAGCAGCACCACGTCCGGCAGGAGTTCGGTTGCCTGCGCAATCGCCTGCGCGCCGTTCGCGCTCTCACCAGCGATCTGCATATCCGCCTGCTGGCCCAGCAAAAAGCGTAGTCCCTGGCGGACCACGGCATGATCATCGACGATCAGAATACGAATCATGTGTTCCCTCCGGCCGTAACTGGACTGAAACGCGCGTGCCTTCTCCAGGGGCGGTATGCAGGTGCAGCGTGCCGCCAGCTTCCTGCACG
>JALYVR010000550.1 GCA_030853145.1 Chloroflexota bacterium
TTCAGGGAGTGGAGATCGGTCGGTGTGAGCGTGCTGGGAACCGGGCCATCGGGTCCACGAATGAAGACGCTGGTAGCCCCCTGGCCCAGAATCAGGTTGTCTATATATGTGCCGACCCCCTGTGTCAGGGTAAGGGCGCCGATCACGGCCGCTATGCCGATGACGATGCCCAGCATGGTCAGCAGCGAGCGCAAGCGGTTGGCCCAGAGCGAGTCCAGGGCGCTGCCAACGCTTGCACCGAGCAGGCTGCCGTGCCCTGTGTCTCTTACACGTAATTCCTGGAGCATGTTGCTCAGCGGTGTATGCGGTGTATGCTGTGGCGGCGGAATTATGCGGCTCACGTGGGTTCCTCCTTCTATATCCCTATTCATCGGTGCGTATGGCCACGATGGGGTCGAGCCGCGCGGCCTGGATGGCCGGGTAGAGGCCAAAGACGATGGCGATGGCGGCCGAGACGGCGAATGGCAGGATCAGGGTTGTCGGCGTCACCAGGAATGGGAGCTGGGTGGCGCTGGTCAGGGCGTTGCCGATGAGCAGGCCAATCAGCAGCCCGATGGCACCACCCACCAGGCACAGCAGCAGCGCCTCGATCAGGAACTGGTTGCGAATATCGCGGCGGCGCGCCCCCATAGACATGCGAATGCCGATCTCCCACGTGCGCTCGGTGACTGAGACGAGCATGATATTCATGATGCCGATGCCCCCGACCGTCAGCGAGATCGCGGCGATGCCCACCAGCAGGAACTCCAGCACCAGATTGCTCTGATTGGCGTTCTGCAAATTTTGCGCAAAGTTAAACGTGTCGAAGTCGGAGGCCCGACTACCGCTGATATGGTGGTTACTGCGCAGGAGCGTCGTAATGTCCTGCTGGGCCTGGCTGACATTACTGGTGCTATCGACCTGGACCTGAATCTGGTTAACCGTATTCGTATTTTGCAGGCGCACCTGGGCCGTTTTGAGCGGGATATAGACCACATTGTCCTGCGAGAAGCCACCTCCCACGGGGGCTACCACGCCCACGACGCGGAAGCGCTGGCCACTAATAACGATCGTCTGCCCAAGCGGATCGGTTCCTGAGGCGTCGAAGAGGTTGTGGCGCACGGTATCGCCGAGCACCGCGTTCAGCGTGCCATTGGCCTCATCGTTCTGCGTGAGCCAGGAACCTTCGGCTATCTGTAAGTTCTGGAGCGTCAGGACATTCTGGTATACGCCTTCGGTCGTGGTTGACCAGTTCTGCCTGCCGTAGACAACCTGGGTGCTTGACATAACGAAAGGGCTGACACTGGTGACATGTGACACATGTTGCAGGGACTGCACATCGTTCAGCGTCAGAGTGCTGAGCGAGGCGCCGCCCTGAGAAACACCGCCCTTGATGGCTGCGCCCGGGAAAATGATGATCGTGGTCGCGAAGCCGGATATCTGGTTCTGGAAGTAGGCATTCGCGCCCTGAGTCAAGATGAGCGCACCCATCACGGCAGCGATGCCGATGACGATGCCGAGTGTCGTCAGGAACGAGCGGCCCCGGTTGGCCCACAGCGCCTCTACCGCGCTGCCTACGCTCGCGCCGAGCGTGGTGCCTGGCCGGCGCGGGCGTACGCGCAGTTCTGCGAGTATGCTCTCCAGAGATGATGCCTGTGGCGTGGGGGATGCGGGCGGCGCGGATGCGGCGTTGTTCAGTTGTGGTGGGGTGGGAGTGCTCACGGCATCTCCTCCTTCACGACAGTCTGGCCCTCGACGGTCTCCGCGTCCACCAGCGCGGCCCATTCTTCTTGCGCCGAGCGCGGGTCGGCTACGGGTTCATCGCGCACAACGCGGCCATCGAGGAAGGTCACCTGGCGCCTGGCGTAGCGTGCGATATTGGGATCGTGGGTCACGAGTACGATGGTCAGGCCCTGCTCGTTGAGCGCCTGCAACACGCCCATGATCTCCACGCTGGTCTTGCTATCCAGGTTCCCCGTGGGTTCGTCCGCCAGTAACAGCGCCGGACCGTTGATCAGGGCGCGGGCGATGGCCACGCGCTGCTGCTGGCCGCCGGAGAGTTCGGAGGGCTTGTGGTGCATGCGCCCGCCCAGCCCCACGAGTTGCAGCACCTTGCGGGCGCGCCGCTCGCGCTCGCGCCTGGGCAGCCCCGCGTAGATCATCGGGAGTGCCACATTTTTGACCGCGTCGGCACGGCCAAGCAGATTAAAGCCCTGGAACACAAAGCCGATCAGCCGGTTGCGCACGCTGGCCAGCCTATCGTTTGACAGGCGGCTGACAAGGTTGCCCGCCAGCCAGTACTCGCCCTGCGTCGGCCGGTCCAGGCAGCCAATCAGGTTCATAAAGGTTGACTTGCCCGAACCGGATGGTCCCATGATCGCCACGAATTCCCCTGGATAGACCTCCAGCGAGACATCGCGCAGGGCGGGCACCTGCGTCTTCTTTCCCAGTATATAGGTCTTTTTCAGATTGCGCGCGGCGATCACCGGGATAGGCGCCGGGGCCGGTCTGCTCTCCTGCTCCTCCACAGTGATCAGCGCTGTCTGCGGCTGCACTACCGGGGTCGCGATAGTCGTATCGTCGTCCTGTTTTGCCATATCTAGCTCTCTCAATCTTATGTGTCCCTACGCGAAAGAAGCCTAACCTTTGCTTCCGCCGCCATTGCCGCCTGGAGCCGGGTTCGGGCTGCCGCCATTGCCGGTGCCGGTCACGATGGCCTCCTGGGCGGAGAGTCCCTGCAGGACCTCATACGATGTGCCATCGGTGATCCCCAGCACGACAGGCCTGGCCACATAGGTATTCGGCCCCCGCTGCTCGATCACAAAGGCCGGAATGGGGCTTAGCGCGGCGAGGTCCGGATTCTGGCTTTGCATAGTGGTGAGCATCTGGCGCGCCTGGTTCACGGCGGTGGTGGCATCCTGCTGGCTGATAAGCTGGGGGGAGCCGCCGGTGGCCTGCGGATCGCTCGCCAGCCGCGCGAAGTTGATCGCGTCCACCGGGATGAGCAGGACATTGTGATGCTGGACCACGGTGATGGTGATGCTGGCCGTCATGCCCGGCAAGAGGTTCGCGTTCTGGATGCTCTGCTGATCAACATTGATGGTCACCGGATACGTCACCACGTTGGAGGTCGTCGTGCCGCTGGCGGAGATGGCCGCCACGCTGCCTTTGAAGGGGCGGTCGCCATAGGCATTGACCGTGAACACCACGGAATCGCCGACCTTCAGGTTCGCGGTATCGGCCTCGTTGACGTTCGCCGTTACCTGGAGGGATGAGAGATCGACGATCTGGATAAAGGCGCTGCCCGACGTGGATGTCCCGCTGCTACTCGCGTTCGCCGAAGCGCCTGGGGAGCCGCCGACAGTGCCATTAATCACGGTGACGGTGCCCGCGTGCGGAGCTTTGAGGGTGGCATTATTCAGGTTATGGTTGGCGGCATCGAGCTGCGTCTGCGCGATTTGCAGCGTATCGCGCGCCTGAATCACCGCCGGCGTGTTCACCCAGCCGGCCGCGACCTGCGTGTTGTAGAGCGTATCCTGGTCAGCATTGACCGTCGCCTGCGCCTGGTTCACGGCATCCTGGAGCGCGGTCTTATCGAGCTTCGCCAGCGTCTGCCCCTTCTTGACGGTCTGCCCCACTTTGACATCGATCTCGGTAATCGTGGCGCTCGTCCCCGCCACCAGGTTGTAGGTCGCCGGACTCTGCAGCGGCCCGGTGGCGCTGATTGTAAGGGCGATATCGCCCTGGGTCACAGCCTGGTGCTGGTAGCTTACCGGGGCCTTTTTGTTCAATAGTGAAAAACCCAGGGCTCCCACGATCACCAGTAGCAGAACGACAGAGATGCCAATGATCCAGCGACGACGCCTGGAGCGCGGCTCCAGATCATCCTGCATGCTGAGATCGTTGCTAAAACCGGGAAGCGTCAGCATTTGATTGGTAGGTTTCTGCGTGTTTTGCGCGCTTTCAATACTGTTTTTTTGTTGCGGCATAAGGCTGCACTCCTCTTCTCAATCCTAAATGTGCTCTATCTATAGAACAACGGGCCAATAAACAACTGATAAAAATCCTGGTATGCTGAACCTCGTCTCCGTAGGGGCTATGGCTTGCCTCGCCCGCAT